>DASSQL010000169.1:0-28645 GCA_035702525.1 Ornithinibacter sp.
GGTCGGCGCCAACGGGGCGGGCAAGTCGACCCTGCTGAAGCTCCTCCTCGGGCTCATCCCACCGACCGGTGGCAGTGCCCACGTGCTCGGGCACGACATCGCCACCGACGGCGAGGCCATCCGGGCGGCCGTGGGCTACCTCCCCGAGCACGACTGCCTGCCGCCGGACGTCAGCGCGAGCGACTTCGTCGTGCACATGGCGATGATGTCGGGCCTGCCCCGGGTGGCCGCCCGCGAGCGCGCCGCCGAGGTGCTGCGCCACGTCGGGCTCGCCGAGGAGCGCTACCGGCCCATGGGCGGCTACTCCACCGGCATGAAGCAGAAGGCGAAGCTCGCCCAGGCGCTCGCCCACGACCCGCGGCTGGTGCTGCTCGACGAGCCGACCAACGGACTCGACCCCGCAGCCCGCGACGAGATGCTCGGCCTGGTGCGCCGCATCGGCCACGACTTCGGCATCGCGGTGATCGTCACCTCGCACCTGCTCGGCGAGCTCGAGCGGGTCAGCGACAACGTCGTGGTGCTCGACGGCGGGCGGCTGCTGCGGGCCTCGCGCACCGACGAGTTCCTCGACGCGACCGGCCTGCTGCTCGTCGAGGTGCTCGGCGACGACGCCCAGGCCCGGATGGCGGCCGCCCTCACCGGCGCCGGCGTCACCACGACCCGGCGCGGCGGCATGCTCAACGTCGACGCGACCGACCGCCCGGATGCCGTGCGCGACCTGATCCGCGACACCGCCGGTGACCTCGGGCTGGGCCTGGTGCGGCTCCAGGTCGACCACCGCCGCATCGAGGACGTCTTCGCCGACCCCGACGCGGGGGCAGACGCCGACCCAGACTCCGACGACGGCCACGGCGGCACGACGACCCCTGCACCCGCCGAGGGAGGTGCTCGATGACCGACCCCTCGGCCGCGACGCCCGCGGGCGGCAGCGTCATCCACGACCTCGGGTACCGGCCGTACGTCGGGCCCCGGCTCGGTGCGGGGGCCATCGCCCGCGCGCTGACCCTGACCGGGTTCCGCAACGCCTTCGGGCTGGGCCGCTCGGGCAGGTCGAAGGTGCTGCCCTTCCTGCTGCTGGCGCTCAACCTGCTGCCGGCCGCCATCATCGGTGGCGTGATGGCCTTCGCCGGCCTCGACGAGCTGCCGATCGGTTACGCGCAGTACGCGTCGACCACCCAGGTGCTGGTCGGCATCTTCGTGGCGTCGCAGGCCCCGGTGCTCTTCTCGCGCGACCTGCGGCACGGCACCATCTCGCTCTACCTCGCCCGGCCGCTGCGGTCGAGCGCCTATGCCCTGTCGCGCTGGACGTCCCTGCTCGGCGCGACCCTGGTGTTCCTGCTGCTGCCCCTGGTCATCCTCTACGCCGTGGCGCTGCTCGGTGAGCTCGACGTAGTCGAGCAGACCCGACAGGTCGGCATCGCGCTCGGCCTCGCCCTGCTGCTCGCCCTGTCGCTCACCGGGATCGCGGGCCTCATCGCCTCGTGGTCGACCCGTCGTGGCTTCGCGGTGGTGGCAACGATCGCCCTGCTCGTCATCGCCAACTTCATCGTCACCGCGGTGCAGGGCATCTCCGGCGAGGAGGGAAAGCCCCGGGTGGGCGAGATCGCCGGCCTCTTCTCGCCGTATTCGCTCTACCGCGGGCTGATGGGTGCGTGGACCGAGGCCGACGCCCCCACCCCCCCGTCGTCGACCGGCATGGAGCTGCTCTACGTGGGCGTCTTCGTCGGGCTCTCGGCGGCCTGCCTCGCCGCGCTGGTGTGGCGCTACCGGCGGGTGGCGACCGCATGAGCGTGCTGACCCTCGACCAGACGTCGCGCTGGTACGGCAACGTCGTGGCGGTCAACGGCATCTCGATGACCGTGCGCCCGGGTGTCACCGGCCTGCTCGGCCCGAACGGCGCCGGCAAGACGACGATCATCGCCCTGATGTCCGGCTTCCTCGCCCCGTCGGCGGGCACCGTCACCCTCGACGGCGAGCCGGTGTGGCGGCACACCGAGGCCTACCGCAGCATCGGCCTGGTACCCGAGCGCGAGCTCAGCTTCGGCTACCTCACCGGGCGCCAGTTCGTGCTCGCCAACGCCGAGCTGCACGGCCTCGACGACCCCGGCGCCGCCACCGAGCGGGCCCTTGACATCGTCGAGATGGGCGAACCCGCGGGCCGCCGGATCGGCACCTACTCCAAGGGCATGCGCCAGCGGGTCAAGCTCGCCTCGGCGCTGGTGCACGACCCGGCGGTGCTGCTGCTCGACGAGCCGTTCAACGGCGTCGACCCCCGCCAGCGCCTGCACCTGATGGCCCTGCTGCGCCGGATGGGTGGCGAGGGACGCACGGTGCTGTTCAGCTCGCACATCCTCGAGGAGGTCGAGCAGGTCGCCCGGCAGATCGAGGTCGTGGTGTCCGGCCGGCACGCGGCCTCGGGCGACTTCGGCCAGATCCGCACGTTGATGACCGACCGCCCGGTGCAGTACGTCGTGATGGCCGACGACGACCGGCGCCTTGCGGCATCCCTCATCGCCGAGCCGTCGGTCGTCGCCGTCGCGCTGCGCTCGGCCGGGGGCGTCGACGTCTCGGTCACCGACTTCGGCGCGTTCGCGGTGCGGCTGCCGCGGGTGGCGCGCGAGCACGGCATCCGGATCAACGAGCTGACCCCCACCGACGAGTCGCTCGAGAGCGTCTTCGCCTACCTGGTGGGGGGCTGAGCGATGAACCGCACCCTGCTGCGCCTGTCGACGCAGGCGCTCTTCGGCCGCCGACGGGGCATCGTGCTCGTGCTCATCGCCGGTGCGCTCCTCGTGCTCGCCGTGCTGGTGCGGCTGCTCACCGACGGCGACGTCGGCCTCGAGGCGGTGGCCGGGCTCGGGTTCACGCTCGCCCTGCCGCTCGTGGCGCTGCTCGCCGCCACGGCCGTGCTCGGTCCCGAGATCGACGACGGCTCGGTCGTCTACCTGCTCGCGAAGCCGGTGAACCGGCACGTCATCGCGGTGAGCAAGTTCGCGGCGGCGTGGGGCGCCACGATGCTGCTCGGCGCGCTGCCGGTGGGCCTCGCGGCCCTGGTGCTCGACCCGTCGCAGCCGGGGCGGGCCGGCGCCCTGGCGGTGGGTGCCGCGGTCTCCGGCACGGTCTACACCGCGCTGTTCCTCGCCCTCGCGGCACTCACCCGGCACGCCGTGGTCGTCGGCCTGCTCTTCGTGCTCGTCTGGGAGGGCGTGCTCGGCTCGATCTTCACCGGCATCCGCTGGCTGTCGGTCGGGGCGTGGGGGCGGGCCGTCGCCGGCCACGTCAGCGACCAGGTGCAGGACGCCGCGAAGATCGGTCTCGCCTACGCCCTCGTGGCCGCCGTGCTCGTCGCCGCCGGCTCGCTCTGGTTCACCGGCGACCGGTTGCGCTCGTTCACCCTGCGGGGAGACGAGTAGCCGGTTTGAACCCGAGGGGTGCACCATGCGTATGACTCGGGTAGGAGGTCGGATGCCGGAGAGCTCAGTGGCGCTGATGCAACAGCTGCACGACGAACATGCCGCCGCGCTGTGGGGGTACTCGCTGCGCCTGACCGGGCAGGACCGGGCCCGCGCCGAGGACGTCGTCCAGGAGACGCTGCTGCGCGCGTGGCGCAACCACGACCGGCTCGACGAGTCGCGTGGTTCCGTGCGGTCATGGTTGTTCACGGTGGCGCGCAACATCGTCATCGACGAGTGGCGCACCTCGCGCTCGCAGCACGAGGTGGCCGTCGCCGAGGTGCCCGAGGCGCGCGAGGAGCTCGACCACACCGACCAGCTGCTGACCTCGTGGCTGGTCGCCGAGGCCGTGACCTCCCTGTCCGCGGACCATCGCGCCGTTCTCCTGGAGTGCTACTACCGTGGGGCCTCGGTCGCGCAGGCGGCGCACCGGCTCGGCATCCCCGAAGGAACGGTGAAGTCGCGCACCCACTACGCGCTGCGAGCGCTCCGACTGGCGCTGCAGGAGATGGGGGTGGGCGCATGACCTGCCGGTTCGCCCACCTCGACGGCGCCTACGTGCTCGGCGCGCTGGCCCCCGCCGAGCGCCTCGAGTTCGAGGCGCACCTGCCCGGTTGCGCCGAGTGCAGCCGCGGCGTGCGCGAGCTCGCCGGCCTTCCGGGCCTGCTGGCCCAGGTCGACGTGGCCGACCTCGAGGTGCCCACGCCCGACGCCCCGCTGCCGCAGACCCTGCTGCCCGCCCTGGTGCGCGAGGTGCGCGGCGAGCAGCGCCGGCGCTCGGTGCTCACCGCCGCGGTGGCCGCTGCGGTGGCGGCCGTGTTCGTCAGCGCGCTGGCGATCGGCGGCGCGTTCGACCGGTCGGCCCCGACCACCTCGGCAGCAACCCCGGTCGCGACCCCGACGGCCAGCCGCACCACCGCGGTGGCGGAGGCCATGCTCCCGGTGGGCGCCGGCCCGGTCCAGGCGGCGGTGGCGCTCACCGGCGTCGCGTGGGGCACCAAGCTCGACCTGACCTGCTCGTACGCGAAGGTCGGCGACGACGGTGGCTACACCGGTCCGGCTGCCGCGAGGGCCTACGCGCTCGTGGTGCACACCCGCGAGGGCCGCGAGGAGCAGGTGGCGACCTGGAAGGCGCTGCCGGGCAAGACCATGCGGCTGACCGGGGCCACCGCGACCGGCCGCACCGACATCACCACGGTCGAGGTGCGCACCGACGACGGTCGGGTCGTGCTGACCCTGCCGGTCTGAGCCCGCTCGGGTCAGGACCCGGGGCCGGTGTCCCCCGTCGGGGGCCCGTCCGTCGTGGGGTCGGACGGGTCGGCAAGCGGGTCGGCGGGCGGGCCCGCCCCGAGGCGCGCCAGCTGCTCCTCGATCGCCGTCAGCCGCCGGCCCAGGGCCTCGAGGCCCGCGGTCAGCTCCTCGTCGCTGTGGCGTTCGCGCTCCTCCCAGGGCCGTTCGTCCTCGCGGACGAACAGTGCCGCCAGGGACGCGCTCACGGTGGCGAGGAGCAGGAACCCGACGACCATCAGCGCGGCCGAGAGCACCTGCCCCGCGCGGGTCTCCGGGGGCTCCCCGATGAACCCGACCGTCGTGATCAGGCTGACCGCCCACCACACGCCCCGCCAGAAGGAGGTCACGGTGCGCATCTCGATCGCCGCGGACGCGGCAGCCGACAGGACGACGAGCAGCACGGCGCCGAGCGACAGGGGGACGAGCCATCCCGATGCCAGCGTTCGGGCGGGACGCCCCGGGAGAACCAGCTTCACCAGCGCGACGCTACTCGCCGCGGCCGGGAGGTTCGCGCCGCTCGTGACCGGCCACACGGCATCCGGCCGGCGTGCCGCCCGCCGTCGTCAGGTGGACTGGCCGTTGCCGCTGCCGGTGGTTCGCCCGACACCGTCCAGGCCGGCCCAGGTGTGCGACCAGTCGGTGTGGTCGCCCCCGCGAGGCGGCGAGCGCAGCGGGTCCGGGAGGGCGGCGGGGTCGGGGCGGCGGAGCACGTCGCGCACGATGACCGCCGTCGCGACGAGGCCGAGGGCCACGAGGAACCACAGCACGGGCGCCTCCTTCGTCACGGCGGTCTCGCGATCGGGGTGAGGTCAGGCTAGGGCCCCCGCCCCGCGCTGTCACGCGCCGTCGCACGCCGGCGGGCCGCCGGGCGCCCGCGTCGACCGACGGACGAGCGACCCCGTGACCCGGGGTGCCCGATCGCTCAGCGGCTGCCGGAGGTGCGCTGCCCGTCGGTGGCCGCGCCCACGGGGGCGTCCACCTGCCGGCGCGGCCAGGCCTCGCGCAGCACGAGCAGCCCACCGACGATGCACACGACCTCGGCGATCGCGGCCGCCCACACGTAGCCACCCGTCCACTTCTCGTGCACCCCGAACAGCCCCACGGTGGCCGACAGGAGGAACGCCCCGAGCGTGCTCGCGCCGAAGCCCGCCGCGAGGAAGCCGGGCACCCAGTGCTTCCAGGCCAGCAGGAGTATCGCGATGACGAGGCCGGCCACGGCGTTGAACATGAAGGCCGGGCCGATCATGTCGATGTCGCTGAACCCGTCGAGCCAGAGCTTGAGGTGCACGTATGCCGACACCAGCGCCGCCACCGCCGTCACGATCCGCGTCACCATGAGTGTCTCCCTCCACTGCTGCCGTGCCGCCCGCGCCACCGCGCGGGGGGCCTTACCCCTTTTCACGGAACACGGGCGCCGACGGTTCACCCCACGACCGCGCCGGAACGGCACCACCGTGCTGAACCGCGCCGATGGTGCCATCGTGTGTACGAGTACGACCGTCGCCCGACGGAGACGACCCCGGCGCAGCGCAGTGGTGGAAGGAGTGCCCGCCATGGCGGTTCAGGCCCGCGCGTTCTGGGTGCGTGCGCCGGGCGCCGGCGAGATCCGGCCGGCGTCGGTGCCCACGCCGGGTCCGGGGGAGGTGCTCGTGCGCACCCTGGTCACCGGCATCAGCCGCGGCACCGAGACCCTCGTCTTCCGCGGCGGTGTACCGGCCGACCAGCGCGCGGTGATGCGGGCGCCGCACCAGGAGGGTGACCTGCCGGGGCCGGTCAAGTACGGCTATCTCAACGTCGGTGTCGTGCAGGCCGGCCCGCCGAACCTGCTGGGGCGCACCGTGTTCTGCCTGTACCCCCACCAGAGCTCGTTCGTCGTGCCGGCCGACGCCGTGGTCGTCGTACCGCCCGACGTGCCACCCGAGCGGGCCGTGCTCGCCGGAACGGTCGAGACCGCCGTCAACGCCCTGTGGGATGCCGGGCCGCTCGTCGGCGACCGCGTCGCCGTGGTGGGGGCCGGGATGGTCGGCCTGTGCGTCGCCCGGCTGCTCACCGGCATCCCCGGGGTCGAGGTGACGGTGGTCGACGTCGACCCGGCGCGCGCCAGCGTCGCCGAGGCGATGGGGGCGGGGTTCGCCCTGCCGGCCGACGCCCCCACCGGGTGCGACCTGGCCGTGCACGCGAGCGCGACCTCGGCCGGCCTCCAGCTGGCCCTCGACACCCTCGCCCCCGAGGGCACCGTGGTCGACCTCAGCTGGTACGGCGACACCGAGGTGACCCTGCGGCTCGGGGGTTCGTTCCACTCGAGCCGGCTGTCGGTGCGGGCCAGCCAGGTCGGCACGGTGTCACCGGCGCAGCGCGGTCGGCGCACCGCCACGAACCGCCTGGCCCTGGCGCTGCGGCTGCTGCGCGACCCCGCCTTCGACGTGCTGCTCACCGGCAGCTCGCCGTTCGACGAGCTGCCCGACGTCATGGCCCGGCTCGCCGACGGCAGCCTGCCGGCGCTCTGCCACACCGTGACCTACCCCGAGGAGACACCGTGTTCAGCGTGACCGTCCGCGACCACATGATGATCGCCCACAGCCTGCGCGGTGAGGTGTTCGGGCCGGCCCAGGGACTGCACGGAGCCACCTACGTCGTCGACGCCACGGTGCGTGCCGAGGCCCTCGATGACGACGGGCTCGTGGTCGACATCGGCCGGGCCGCCGAGGCGCTCGCCGCGGTCGTCGGCGCGCTGAGCTACCGCAACCTCGACGACGACCCGTCGCTCGCCGCCGTCAACACCACGACCGAAAGGCTGGCCCAGGTCGTGGCCGACCGGCTCGCCGAGCGCATCCACGCGGGTGACCTCGGCCGGGATGCCGCCGAGCTGGCGTCGCTCGTCGTCACCCTGCGTGAGTCGCACATCGCCTGGGCCTCGTACGAGCGCGACCTGTGACCGTGGTGCACGTCGTCGTCCCGGACGGGGTCCACGACCCGGCCCGGCCGAGTGGCGGCAACACCTACGACAGGCGGCTCTGCACCGGGCTGGCAGCGCTCGGGTGGGACGTGCACGAGGATGCCGTGCGCCCCGAGAACCGCTGTGGTCAGGCCGTGTTCACGGCATCCGCCCTGGCCGAGGTGCTGGCCGGCCTCCCGACCGGCAGCACCGTGCTGCTCGACGGCCTCGTCGCGTCCGACCAGCCGGAGGCCCTCGGCCCCGAGGCCGACCGGCTGCGTCTCGTCGTGCTCGTGCACCTGCCGCTGGGCCTGGGTGGGCCCGACGGCGGCAGCGCCGAGGTGCGGGCGCGGGAGGCGGCGGCGCTGCGGTGCGTCGCCGCGGTGGTGACGACGAGCCGCTGGACCCGGCACTGGCTCCTCGACGCGTACGGCCTGGAGCCGGCACGCGTCGTCGTCGCACTCCCGGGCGTCGAGGCGGCACCCGAGGTCGTGGGCGACCCGGCCGGGCGCCGGCTGCTGTGCGTCGGGGCGGTGGTCCCGGCCAAGGGGCACGACGTGCTCCTCGAGGCGCTCGCCCGGGTCGCCGACCCGCGCTGGCACTGCACCTGGGTCGGCTCGCTCGACCGCGACCCGGGCTTCGTCGAGCGGCTGCGCGCGCGGGCCGTCGAGCTGGGGGTCGCGGACCGGGTGCGCTGCACCGGCCCGCTCGGTGGGCCCGAGCTGGGGGCCGCGTACGCCGGTGCCGACCTCCTCGTCACCGCGTCCCGTGGCGAGACCTACGGGATGGCGGTCACCGAGGCCCTGGCGCACGGCATCCCGGTGCTGGCGACGCGGGTCGGTGGCCTGCCCGAGGCGGTGGGCCGGGCACCCGGCGGGCGCCGCCCCGGCATCCTCGTCCCGCCCGACGACCCCGGCGCGCTCGCCGGGGCGGTGGAGCAGTGGCTCGGCGACCCCGGGCTGCGGGCGCACCTGCGCGCGGCGACGCGGGCCCGGCGCGCGTCGCTCCCCACCTGGTCCGGGACCAGCGCCGAGGTCGACCGGGTGCTCGCCGCGGTCGCGGCCTGACCGGCACCGCCGCTGGTGAACCGTGCCGGCGCCGGGCCCGTATGTCCGGAGAACAGGTGCTCCGTTCCCGACCCGGGGAGGGGCCCGGACGACCGGGAGGCCGTGATCGACGCGACGTGGTGGCGGTGGGCGCGTCCGTTGGCCGGCGCGCTCCTCCTCGCTGCGCTCGCCCTGGGGTTGGGCACCGGGCCGTTCCTGGCGGCGCTGCGCGCGACCGACGCCCGCGCGCTCGCGGTCGGAGCCGCCATCGCGCTCCTCACCACGGTGTGCGGGGCCTGGCGGTGGCGGCTGGTCGCCCGCCGGCTGGGCACCGACCTCACCCTGAGCGGAGCCGTCGCCTCCTGCTACCGCGCGCAGTTCCTCAACGCCACGCTTCCGGGAGGGGTGCTCGGCGACGTCGGCCGGGGGGTGCAGCACGGACGGGCGGACGGGGACGTCGGGCGTGGGCTGCGCGGCGTCGCGTGGGAGCGCACCACCGGCCAGGTGGTGCTCGCCGTGCTCGCCGGTGTCGCCCTGCTCGTGGCGCGGCCGTTCGACCTGCCCCGGCTCGACGGCACGTCGACGGTAGTGGCCGGCGCCCTCCTCGTCGCCGTGACCGCCCTCGTGGCGGTGGGCTGGCGCTGGCGCGGGCAGCGGGCCACCCGGTGGCTGCACGTGGTCGCAGCCGACCTGCGGGCACTGCGGCACGGCCCGGCATCGCTGGCCATCGTGCTGCTCTCGGTCGCCGCGGTCGCAGGGCACCTCGCCGTCTTCCTGCTGGCCGCCCGCACGGTGGGGGTGCGCACCCCGGTGGTGGAGCTGCTGCCGCTGGCCCTCGTGGTGCTGGTCGTGTCGGCGGTTCCGCTCAACCTCGCCGGCTGGGGCCCGCGCGAGGGCGCCGCGGCGTGGGTCTTCGCCGCCGCCGGGCTGGGCGCAGCCACCGGGCTCGCCACGGCCGTCGCGTTCGGGGCGATCGCCTTCGTCGGCACGCTCCCCGGCGCCGCCCTGCTGCTCGCCGGCCGGGTGCGCCGGCAGGGGCCACGGGCGTCCGCCCCGGCCCCGGTGGTCGTGGGCGCACCGCGGCTCGACACCGTGGGGGGTGGTGCCCGTGACTGACCGCCCGTACACGCTGCTCAGCTGCGCGGTCTCGCTCGACGGCTGCCTCGACGACGCGACCGACCGGCGCCTGGTGCTGTCGAACGACGCCGACCTCGACCGGGTCGACGCCGTGCGAGCCGGCTGCGACGCCATCCTCGTCGGCGCCGGCACCGTACGGGCCGACGACCCGCGGCTGGCGGTGCGCGGGGCCGACCGCAGGGCCCACCGGGTCGCCGAGGGTCGGGCGCCGACCCCGCGGAAGGTGACGCTCACCCGGCATCCGGGCCTCGACCCGCGCTCCGCGATCTTCGCCGGCGGCGACGGCGACCCCCTCGTCTACTGCGCGACCGCCGCGGTGGCCGCCACCCGCGAGCGCCTCGGCGACGCCGCCACCGTGGTCGACGCCGGGGCCTCGCCGCAGGTCGGCTGGGTCGCCGACGACCTCGGCGGGCGCGGCGTGCGGCGGCTGATGGTCGAGGGCGGCGGGCAGGTGCTCGAGCAGTTCCTCGCGGCGCAGCTCGCCGACGAGCTGCAGCTCGTCGTGGCCCCGCTGCTCGTCGGCGACCCCCGGGCACCACGGTTCGTCGCCGACGTGCGGATGCCGGGTGGCGGCCGGGCGCGCGCCGACCTCGCCGAGGTGCGCCGCATCGAGGACGTCGTGCTGCTGCGCTACGCGCTGTCGGCACGGTTCGAGCAGGACGACCAGGGAGGGACCACCCGATGACGCACCCACTGCAGCCCCAGCCGGCGACGATCCGCACCGAGGTGATGGTGCCGCTCTGCTTCAGCGACGGGTTCACCACGAACGCCCGCGTGCTCACCTTCGACGGACTCGTCGACGGCCGCGAGCACCTCGCGGTGGGCCTCGGCGACCGCAGCAGCCGGCTGGCCCCGGCCGACCGGCTCGACCGGGCGCCGCTGGTCCGGCTGCACAGCGAGTGCCTCACCGGTGACGTCTTCGGCAGCCAGCGGTGCGACTGCGGCCCACAGCTGCGCGAGGCGGTCGAGCTGATCGCGCAGGTGGGCGGGTACCTGCTCTACCTGCGCCAGGAGGGGCGCGGCATCGGGCTCTACGGCAAGCTCGACGCCTACGGGCTGCAGGACGACGGCCTCGACACCTACGAGGCGAACGTCGCCCTGGGGTTCAGCGCCGACGCGCGCGACTACACGGTGGCGGCCCAGATGGTGTCGGCCCTCGGGGTGGGGTCGCTGGCCCTGCTCAGCAACAACCCGGACAAGGCCGCCCAGCTCGCCCGGCTCGGCGTCACCGTCACCGAGGTGGTGCCCACCGGGGTGCACGTCAACGACACCAACGCCCGCTACCTCGAGACCAAGGCGTCGCGCGGCGCCCACACCTTCCGGCTGCGCGCCTGAGAACGCTTGTTGCGGATCTGCCACCGTCTGCGCCCCGCAGACCCCTGCTGAGGTGGCAGGTCCGCAACAAGTCCCCGGGCCCGACGCGACGAGGTCCCACGACTCGCTGATGCCGCGTGCGTGCGGTCAGCGGGTCGTGGGACCTCGTCGGGTGCCTCAGCGGTGGAGGTCGAAGCGGTCGAGCTCCATCACCTTGACCCAGGCGGCCACGAAGTCGCGGACGAACTTCTCGGAGGCGTCGTCGCTGGCGTAGACCTCCGACAGCGCCCGCAGCTGCGCGTGCGAGCCGAAGACGAGGTCGACGGCCGTGGCGGTCCACTTCACCTGGCCGGTCGCCTGGTCGGTGCCGTCGTAGACGTTCTCCTGCGTCTTCGACGACTTCCACTCCGTGCCCGGCGCGAGCAGGGTGCGGAAGAAGTCGTTGGTCAGCCGGCCGCGGCGCTCGGTCAGCACACCGAGGTCGGAGTCACCGGCGTTGGCCCCGATCGCCCGCATCCCGCCCACGAGCACGGTCATCTCCGGCGCGGTGAGGTTGAGCAGGTTGGCCCGGTCGAGCAGCAGCGTCTCGGGTGACAGCTTCTCGCCCGGGGGCAGGTAGCTGCGGAAGCCGTCGGCGCGGGGCTGCAGCACCCGGAACGAGTCGGTGTCGGTCTGCTCCTGGGTCGCGTCGGTGCGCCCGGGGTGGAACGGCACCGTGACGTCGTGCCCGGCATCCCGAGCGGCCTTCTCGACCGCCGCGGAGCCGCCGAGCACGATGAGGTCGGCGATCGAGACGGTGGCGCCGCCTCGGCCGTCGAAGTCGCGCTTGACCTGCTCCAGCGCCGAGACCACGGCGTCGATCTCGGCCGTGTCGTTGGACTGCCAGGTGCGCTGCGGCTCCAGCCGGATGCGTGCACCGTTGGCCCCGCCGCGCTTGTCGGTGCCGCGGAAGCTGGATGCCGACGCCCAGGCCGTGCGCACCAGCTGCGGCACGGTGAGCCCGGTGGCGAGGACGGCCTCCTTGAGCGCGGCGACGTCGTCGTCCGAGACGAGGGCGCCCTCGACCGGCGGCACGGGGTCCTGCCAGGGCTGCGGCTCGGGCACCCACGGGCCGAGATAGCGCTCGACCGGACCCATGTCGCGGTGCAGCAGCTTGTACCAGGCCTTCGCGAACGCCAGCGCGAACTCGTCGGGGTGCTCGAGGAAGCGGCGCGAGATCTTCTCGTACTCGGGGTCCATCCGCAGCGCCAGGTCGGTGGTGAGCATGGTCGGCGGGCGGCTGAGCGTGCCGTCCTCGGGGTCGGGCACGGTGTTCGCGCCGGCGCCGTCCTTGGGCTGCCACTGGTGCGCGCCGGCCGGGCTCTGGGTGAGCTCCCACTCGAAGCCGAAGAGGTTCTCGAAGAACTTGTTGCTCCACCGCGTCGGCGTCTGGGTCCAGGTGACCTCGAGGCCGCTGGTGATCGCGTCGCGGCCCTTGCCCGTGCCGTAGGTGCTCTTCCAGCCGATGCCCTGGTGCTCGACCGGGCAGCCCTCGGGCTCCGGGCCGACGAGGTCGGGGTTGCCGGCGCCGTGGGTCTTGCCGAAGGTGTGCCCCCCGGCGATCAGCGCGACCGTCTCCTCGTCGTCCATCGCCATCCGCGCGAACGTGTCGCGGATGTCGCGGGCGGACTTGACCGGGTCGGGCACGCCGTTCGGGCCCTCGGGGTTGACGTAGATCAGGCCCATCTGCACCGCGCCGAGCGGGTTCGCCAGCTCACGGTCGCCGCTGTAGCGGGCGTCGCCGAGCCAGGCGTCCTCGGACCCCCAGAAGACCTCCTCGGGCTCCCAGACGTCCTCGCGCCCGAAGCCGAAGCCGAACGTGGTGAAGCCCATGTCCTCGAGCGCGACGTTGCCGGCGAGCACGAGCAGGTCGGCCCAGGAGACCTGCTGCCCGTACTTCTGCTTGACCGGCCACAGGATGCGCCGGGCCTTGTCGAGGTTGGCGTTGTCGGGCCAGCTGTTGAGCGGGGCGAACCGCTGCTGGCCGTCACCCGCGCCGCCGCGGCCGTCCCAGATGCGGTAGGTGCCGGCGGCGTGCCAGCTCATCCGGATGAACAGCGGGCCGTAGTGGCCGAAGTCGGCCGGCCAGAAGTCCTGCGAGGTGGTCATCACCTCCACGATGTCGCGCTTGAGCGCGTCGACGTCGAGGGTGGCGACCTGCGCCGCATAGTCGAACCCGGCATCCAGCGGGTTGGTGGCGGGGGAGTGCTTGTGCAGCACCGAGAGGTCGAGCTGGTCGGGCCACCAGTCCTGGTTGGTGCGGGGCCGCCCGGCCTTCGGGGTGGGGGTGTCGATCGCCGGGTTCTCGCTCTCGCTGCCCTGGTCGGTCACGCCGTCGGTTGCCTGGTCGGTCACGTCCGTCTCCTTCGGTGTTCGGTACTCGGATCGGTGGTGGTCTGGTCTCAGGTGCCCGCGCGGGCCGCGCACCGGGGGCAGGTGCCCCAGTAGACGACCTCGGCCTCGTCGATGAGGAAGCCGTGGTCGTCGGATGCCGTGAGGCACGGGGTCTCGTCGACCGCGCAGTCGACGTCGGCGATGGTGCCGCACGACCGGCACACGACGTGGTGGTGGTTGTCGCCGACCCGGGACTCGTAGCGCGCGACCGAGCCGGAGGGCTGGATGCGGCGGAGCAGCCCGGCGGTGGTCAGCGCACGGAGCACGTCGTAGACCGCCTGGTGCGAGACCTCGCCGAGGTCGGCGCGCACGGCCTCGATGATGGCGTCGGTCGTGGCGTGCGGGTTGTCCTCGACGGCGGCCAGCACGGCGACCCGGGGGCGGGTCACCCGCAAGGAGGCCCCGCGGAGCAGCTGCTCGACGTCGGGCGGTGGGGGCACCGTCGCAGTCTCGCCCGGTTTCTGGAACGAGTCAAGAGTCGTGCCGCCCCGAGGAACAGGTCCCCGGCACCCGCCCTGCGCCACCGCGTGGCAGGTGCCGCGGTCGGTTCACAGACCGGGTGGTAGGCGGCGCCGGGTCGGCGTCACTCGGGCGCGGTGAGGGCGGGGAAGTGCCAGGTGCCGTCGAGCACCTCGGGACGCGGCCGGTAGAGCCGCACCAGGTAGTTCCAGCCCTCGGTGATCGGGATGCAGTTCCGCGCGCCCGGCTCGCAGCCGCCGAACCGCACCGTCACGGAGCCGTCGTCGTTGCGCGCCGCGGTGATGTCGTTGACGCTGTAGTGGCCGAGCTCGTTGGGCTCGAAGTAGCCGGCGGCGTTGTAGACCGAGATCGACCAGAAGCCGTCGACGGGCACCTCGCCCACGGTCAGCTCGTACTGGCCGACCGGCAGCCCGGGCGACACCCCCACGTAGGTCGCCTCGGCGTCGGGCAGGCCACCCCAGCCGGCGGCCGTGCTCACCAGGTGGTGCACCGGGTCGACGTCCTCGCGGCGGCCGAAGCTGTGCACGAAGCTGGTCATCCCGGCGGCGAGCCCGAGCAGGTGGTTGCGGGTGGCGTCGAGGCTCTCGGTGTCCCAGGTGCCGGGCACGAACGGCTCCGACGCCCCGGCCTCGAGCCCGAACCGGTCCTGCAGGGCCGCCACCGCGGCGACGTCGGCAGGGTCGGACGGGTCGACCAGCACCCGGGCCACGACCGCGACGTGCCGGGAGCCGTACTCCTGCTCGGTGAGCTCGTAGTCGCCCGGGTCGTGCAGGATCCGGTTGATGTAGTGGTCGTTGTTGACGACCATCACCGACACGTAGCGCTCGCCCCCGTCGGGCACGGTGAGCCGGGCCCCCGCCGAGAGGTCGACGACCGCGAAGCTGTAGAGCGTGTCGCGGTTCATCCGGATCACCGGCTGGTTGTCGACGGGCGCGGGAGTGCGGTTGTGCATGAACCGGTTCGGCCCGCCGGCCTGGCCCTGGGTGGCCGCGAACATCCGGTCCGTCTCGGCCCGCACGAAGGTGTCGACGTTGACCTTGGTCGCATCCATGGGCAGAACCTAGCCCAGCACCCGGCCGACCCGACAGCGTCCGGCACCGACCGCCGCGCGACCGCCGCACGACCGCCGGATGCCGGGGCGCCCACCTCAGCCCTCGGCCGGCGGTGCCGCCTCGCTCACCGACGCGATCCACGCCTCGGCGTGCTCGACCGCCTCCTTCACGGACAGGCCGACCCGGGCGTGGGCCATGAACACGGCGTCCTCACCGAGCTGGGCCGTCAGGCCGGTGTCGTCGAGCTGGCGACGGACCCCCGGCGTGACCCCGCAGAGCATCAGGCGTGCGTCCGACGCGGCGAGCTGCTCGCCGTACCGGATCAGCATCTTGACCACCGTGCTGCCGAGCTCCTCCTTGGCGCGCAGGCGCAGCACGACCACGCCGTGGTTGCCGGTACCGCCCGGCCGGGGCAGCTGCGCCTCGAACGCCGGCGCCGACGCGAAGAAGAGGCTGCCGTAGGTGGCGAGTACCACGACCTCTGCGGCCGGCACCACGGCGGGCGGGTCGGCCTCGGTCGGGAAGGCCTGGTCGTCGTCGAACACCCAGTGCTTCACGACGACCCGGTTCGACTGGCGGCCCACGTGCAGCAGCACCGCCAGGCCCACCCCGACGAGCACGGCGTACTGCAGCGGGATGATGAGCGTCAGCACGAAGGTGATCGCCATCGTCGTCGCCGGCACCGGGCCGGTGCGCCAGGTGAGCAGCAGCTGGTCGACCTTCAGGCTGCGCCAGCCGATGAGCACGAGCAGGCCGCCGAGCGCGGGCATCGCGACGTAGCCCACGACGTCGGACAGCAGCAGCATCGAGGCGCCGATGACGATCCCCGCGAACAGGTTGGCGGTGGCCGTGCGCCCGCCGGCGGCGCGCACCAGGTTCGTCGCCGACATCGAGCCCGCCACCGGCATCCCCTGCAGCACACCGGTGGCCAGGTTGGCCACGCCCTGCCCGCGGAAGTCGCCCGAGGCGTCGTTCGCCGAGCCGTCCGGCCGGGTCATCGTGCCGCCGATCGCCGCCCCCTGGACGAGGCCGACGAAGATGAGCGAGAGGGCGGGGACGACCATCGCCGCGACCAGCCCGAGGGGCGGCACCTCGAGCGACGGCAGGCTACGCGGCACGGTGACGAGGTCCGAGAGCACCGGCACGTCGAGCTCGGTGAACCCCAGGGCGTCGAGCGCGAGCGGCAGCGCCGACCCCAGAGCGATCGCGACGACCATGCCGAGGGCCCCGAGCCGGGTGCGCTCGAGCAGCACGATGAGCCCGATGGTCACCGCGGCGACGAGCACGCCGGCCCAGTGGATCTGGCCCGGGTGCAGCAGGGTGTCGAGGGTCTTGAGCACCCGGTTGGGTGCGTCGCTGGTGTAACCGGTGATCTCGTCGACCTGCGACAGCATGATGTTGATCGCCACGGCGTTGACGAAGCCGACGAGCACCGAGCTCGGCACGAAGCGCACGAGCGACCCGAGCCGGGCGATGCCGAGCGCGAGCATCCCGACGCCGGTGAGGACGGCCAGCACCGCGATGGCCTCCTGGGCGCGCGCGTCACCGGTCTGGGTCTGCGGCACGTCCGAGATGATCACCGCCATCGCACCGGTGGCCTGCACCGACATCAGCACCGTGCTCGTCGAGAGTGCGCCGACGACGGTGCCGACCAGGTAGCCGTTCAGCGCGAGCAGCGGGTTGACCCCGGCGAGCAGCCCGTTGGCGAGGCCGTCGGGCACCGACTCGAGCCCGAGCACGGTGCCGGCCCGCAGGTCGGCCGCCACGGTGGTGCGGTCGCCGAACCGCCCCGACCACCAGCCCCGCGCTCGGCGGGTCAGGGACGCCGTGGACCCGCGGGGCTGCTCGCTGTCGCCCACGTCGCGGTCAGTCCGGCAGCCGTCGCATCTCGACGACGGACAGGCCCAGGTCGGAGAACCGCGCGAGCAGGCTCGACACGTCGGACTCGTCCTGCACCGGCCCGAACAGGATCGTGCCGCCGGTGGGGTACGGCGTCGAGGACAGCTCGGGCAGCGCAGCCATGACGTCCTCGGACACCGAGCCCCTGATGATGAACTCGTATCGCATGGATGTCCTCTCGAACTGCCGCAGGCCCGCTGCTGTCTGAGATCGACCTTGACACCGGCGGGGGCGACGTCGCCTCACGCGTCGCGGGTGAGCGCAGCCGGATGCCGTGGGGTGACCTCCCGCGGCGGCGGCAGCCGGGCGCCGGGACGGCCGAGGTCAGAGCAGGCCGAGGCCCCGGGCGATGCCGATCGCCTCGCGGCGGGTGCCGGCGCCGAGCTTGGCGTAGATCGAGCGGACGTGCGTCTTGACCGTGTTGAGGCTGATCCCCTGCGCGGCGGCGATCTCGCCGAGCGTCATCATCGACGGCAGGTCGCGCAGCACCACGAGCTCGCGCTCGGTCAGCCAGCCACCGCTCGGGGCGGTCGTCGTGCCGAGCGGCACCCCGGTGGTCGACGTGGCGGCGGCGCCCTGCCACTCCAGCAGGTGGGTGATGCCGGCGAGCACGGAGTCGAGCACGGGTTCGAGGTGGCCGGCCCGGCCGTGCAGCTGCGAGAGCAGGGCGTGCACCTCGGCGCCGGCGTCGAAGAACGGACGGGTGGCCCCGGTGAACGCGGCGGTCTGCAGGGCGGTGAGCAGCGCCTCGGTCGCCGCGGGCCGGCGGTCGGACCGCTCGGCCAGCAGCGCCTCGAGCAGCCAGGCCGTCGTGGACGCGGTGGTGCGCAGCGGGGTGAGGTCACCGGTGAGCACCGGCCGCAGCAGGCGCCGGGCGTCGGCCGGCCGGCCGCGCGCCGACGCGAGCAGGGCCTGCACGACGGCGACGTCGCCGGTCGGCCCGAGCCGCTGCTCCGCCCGCTCGACGGCCTGCTCGGCCCGGTGCCACTCGCCCAGGCTCAGGCACATCCGCAGCTCGTGCGGGGCGGCCAGCGCCGTGAGCGCCGGCGAGGCGCCGCGGTCGGTGAGCCAGGCGGTGGTGCGCTCGAGCCGGTCGAGCGCCGCGCGCCGCTGCGGCGGCTCGTCGAAGGCGATGATGGCCTCGCCGGTGCGCGCTGCACCCTCCACCTCGACGTCGATCGTCGCGTCGATGACGTCGAGCGAGATGGCCGCCCAGGTGGCCGCCTCCTCCGGGCGCAGCACCTGGAACGAGGTCCAGCCGGCGAGCATGTAGGAGTAGGCCAGGGTCGGCGTGCGGTCCCAGCCCCGCGCGGCCGCGAAGGCGATGGCCTTCTCGGCGGCGATCCGGGCCTGCGCGAAGTCGTTCTGCGCCACGTGCGTTCCGGCCACGAGGTTCTTGCAGTAGAGCTGGATGGAGTGCAGGCCGGCGGCCTGGGCCAGGTCGATCGCCTGGAGCAGGTCACGCCGGGCTCGCCGGTGGTCGCCCTCGAAGAGCCGCAGGGCGCCCCGGTCGGCGAGCACGAGCAGCCGCACGTCGGGGTCGAGGTCGGCGGGCAGGTGGGAGGGCCCGACGTCCGCGACGAGGTCACTGGCGTGCGCGACGGCGAGGTCGGCCGCGAGCCGGGCCCGATGGAGCGCGGCCGCCTTCCGCAACGACGTCATCCGCCGGTCGCTGCCGTCGTCGGGAACGGTGGCCAGCACGGCCAGGGCCTCGTCGGCGGCACCGACGTCACCCTCGTCGATTGCGAGCAGCGCCCGGTGCACCAGCACGGCGGGAGCGTGCTCCTGCGAGGGCGGGAGCTGGCCGATCGCCCTCCGCACCGACGGCCCGGCGCCGGCCAGCAGCAGACCCAGGCCGTGCGCGAGCAGGATGTCCTCGACGAGCTGGCCGTCACCTGCCGCCGACGCGAGCTCGAGGGCCTCGGCGGGCTCGCGCTGCTCGAGGAACCACTGCGCGGCCACCACCCGCAGGGCGGCCACCTCACCGGGGTCGCGACGCCGGAGGGCCGCCGCGAGGTAGGTGCGCATCAGCGCGTGGTACCGGAACCAGGTGCCGCTGCGGTCGAGCGGCACGACGAGGGCGTTGCGCTGGGCCAGGTCGTCGAGCATGGCTGCCGAGTCCTCGCGCCCGGAGAGGCGAACCGCCAGCTCGACGGACAGGTCCTCGACGACGCAGGTGCGCAGCAGGAAGTCGACGACGTCGTCGGGCAGGCGTGCCAGCACCTCGCCGGCGAGGTAGTCGGCCACCGGGCGGTCGGCCCCACTGAACTCGGCGACGAAGGTGGTCGGGTCGCCGAGCTCGAGCGACAGCGCCGCCATCCGCATCCCGGCCGGCCAGCCCTCGGTGAGCGCATGCAGGACCGCGCGTGACTCCTTGTCGAGCACGATGTCGTGCCGGCTCCAGAACTCGTCGGCCTCGGCCGCGGTGAACGCCAGCTGGGCCGCGCGCACCTCGTGCAGCCGCCCGGTGAGGCGCAGGCGGTGCAGCCCGATCGGCGGTTCGAAGCGGCAGCCGAGCGCAACACGCACCCGGCCGTCGGCCCACTCGACCAGGTGCTGGATGCCGTCGAGCACCTCGCGGGTCCGCACCTCGTGGACGTCGTCGAGGACGATGAGGAGGCCGGGCACCTCGTCGCCGAGCACGTCCACCAGGTTCGCGACGAAGGTGGAGTCGGCCGGCCCGGCCGGCGCGTCGAGCCCCGCGAGGACCGTCGCGGAGTCGGGGGCGGCCTGCGTGGCGGCGAGGATCACCGCGCTCCAGAACGCGGTGCCGTCGTCGTCCCGGTCGCAGGTGACCCAGGCGACGGGCTGCCCGGCAGCGCGCTGCTCGTAGGTCCAGTCGGCGAGCATCGTCGTCTTGCCGTAGCCCGCGGGCGCACAGGCCAGCAGCACGACCGGGCCGGCCCCCAGGTCGGGGTGCGAGGTCGCGGCCGGGTCGTCGAACCGGGTCCCGGTGAGGTCTCGGAGCAGGCGGGGCCGCTCCACGGCTCGGTCGATGCGACGCGGGACCGACACCTTCGGGCGCGGCGCGGCGAGCGCACTCCGCACGTCTGTCACGACAGTGAGACTAGCCAGCCTCGCCGGTGATCCGCTCACCTGCCCGTTCTTCGCGGAGTCAGGAGCACTTCGCAGGCTCAGGACGTGGTGGCGCCCTGACTCGGCGAAGCGCTCCTGACTTCGCGCAGATGGAGGAGGTCAGATGCCGGTGACGGCCTCGATCCGTCCGTCCGTGACCGCCGCCGACAGGGCCGCGTGGTCGGCCTCGTTGCGGTCGGCGTACGCCTCGGCGTAGGCCGCCAGGGCGCGGTCGAACTTGTCGGACTTGCCGAGGTAGCCGGCGATGGCGAACCGGTCGCCCGAACGGGCGTGCGCGCGGGCGAGGGTCCAGCCGCACAGCTGGGCGTACTGCACCAGGCCGGACAGCACCATCGTCTCGATCTCGGCGGAGTACTTCCAGTCGCGCAGCTGGCGCACGTAGAAGTCACGCGACTGGCCGTCGAGCCCGGAGTCGATGTGCTGCCAGCCGAGGAAGATGTCGCTGGCTGCCTGCATGAGGTGCTGCCCGGCGACCACGCGCTGGCCCTCGTTGCGGTAGCGGCTGGCCCCGCAGTAGTCGGCGAGCACCGAGCGCTGGGCCTCCTTGGCCTGCAGGAAGAGCGGCTCGCGCCCGCCGTCGGCCTCGAGGAGGAGCACCCAGGCGCGCGTGCCGACGCTGCCGACCCCGACCACCTTGCGGGCGACCCCCACGAGCTGGAACTGCTCGACCAGGTGCTGGCGGTCGGCGCTGAGCGTGCGGCGGTACTGGCGCAGGATGGTGGCCATCCTCGCCATGATCTCATCGGCGCTGACCCGGTCGTTGAGCTCCTCGATCGGCACCACCAGTGGCGGGGTGCTGACGAACCTGCGGTGGCCGTCGACCACGGTGGTCAGCTTCTTGAGCACCTGCATGCTGTCGCGGGTGCGTGCCTTGGCCATGGCCTTGCGGGTGCGCGTGACCTGCTCGACGCTGACCTTCGAGCCCAGCTGGTCCAGAACCGACTCGATGTCGAGGCGGGCGTACCAGACCTCGAGCAGCTTCTTCTCGGTGAACCCGGCCATTCCGGTGCGGTAGGCCCCGACCCCGGCCGTCACGAGGGTCTTGCGGTCCTTGGCGCTGAGCCCGACGTCTCGCCCCGCCACGGCGAGGCTGGCGGCGAACCGCTTGACGTCCCACTCGAACGGCCCGGGCAGGGTCTCGTCGAAGTCGTTGAGGTCGAACACCAGCCGCCGGTCGGGGGCGCCGAACACCCCGAAGTTCGACAGGTGCGCGTCACCGCACAGCTGTACGCGCAGCCCGGACGACGGCACCCGTGCGAGGTCGGCCGCCATCGGCAGCGCGGCACCGCGGTAGAAGGTGAACGGCGAGGCGAGCATCCGGCCGTGCCGGATCGGCACCAGCTCGGGAACCCGTGTCGCGGCCTGGCCGACGATGAGGCCGACCGGGTCCCGGCCGGTGTCCGGCCCGATGTCGGCGTTGGACTCCAGTGGCGCCTGGGCGCGCGCCGCCTTTCCCTTGGCCCTGCGCTCTGCCGGCGTCAGCTGCTCGGTCATGGCCGATGACCACCTCTCGTCGTGGTCCCCGACGGCCCGCGCCGGGGACCGGTGTGCGGTCCGTGCCGCTCAGGCCGGCACGGGGGACTGTGGCGCCTCGGGTCCGCTGGCTGGGCCCGGCGGCTCCTTGGCCAGGTGTCCCGACAGGATCGGGAGCACCCAGTGGGTGGTGGGGTCGGCCTCGACGAGGACGGCCCGCATGAACAGGCTGAACGGCACCGCGAGCAGGGCGCCGATCGCGCCGAGCGCCCAGGCCCAGAAGATCAGTGAGAGCAGGGTGATCGTGGGGGACAGGCCCACGGCGTCGCCGACGTAGCGCGGCTGGATGACCGACTGGATGACGACGTTGATCACCGAGTAGACGACGATGACGCCGATCATCAGCGTCGGGCCGCCCTCGAGCAGGCCGATGATCGCCGGCGGGATGACCCCGATGACGAACCCGATGTTCGGGATGAAGTTCGTGACGAACGCCAGCACGGCCCAGATGAAGGCACCGGGCACACCCATGAAGTACAGGGCGACCCCGTCGATCACGGCGACGATGAAGCCGAAGCCGGCCGCCACGCCCATGTAGACCCGGGTGCCGTGCGCGAAGCTGATCATCGCGTCGACGAGGTGCGGACGGGTCGTTCGCACGACGTTCAGGACCCGCTCGACCCCGCCGGTGTCGAAGGCCATCATCAGCGCGACGGTGACGATGAAGAAGAAGTTGGACAGCACCGCGAGCACGGCCTTGAAAGCATCGCCGATGACCGACACCACGCTGCTCGGGTCGATCGACTTGCCGGCCTCGGTGGCCTGGTCCTTGGTGATCCCGAGCGAGGAGAGCCAGTTGGTGATGTCGGCGGTGTACTTGGAGAACTCGTCCTGGTACTGCGGCAGCAGGGCCGCGAGGCGGCCCGCGGAGATGACGAGCGCGATCGACACCGAGAAGAGCAGGAAGTAGACCGACAGCACGACGGCGATGGCCACGAGCCACTCGGGGACGTTGCGCCGGACGAGAGCTCGGCGCACGGGGTGCACGGTGATGGTCAGCACCAGGGCGAGGAAGGCCGGGCCGATGATGCCCGCCGTCTCGCGGGCCCCGGCGAGGACGAGGACGAGTGAGCCGGCGACGATCGCGACCAGCGCCAGCCGGGGCAGCCCCGGTCGGCGTGGCACGTCCGGCACGTCGTCGTCGGATGCCGGGGCGCCCGTCGCGACCGCGGCTGCGGTCTCGCCGGGCACGGCGACGGCCCCCGGCTCCACGACATCCGTGGAGGCCGGGGGCGCGTCGTCGGTGGGTGCGGCGGTCAGGACGGGCTCGGTGCCCGCTCCGCCCGCCGCTGGCGTGCCGGCATCAGCCAAGGAGCTTGGCCTTCTGGGCCGCGAACTCGTCCTCGGTGAGGACACCGGCGTCGCGCAGCTCGCCGAGCTGCTTGAGCTGGCTGATGACGTCTGCCTGGGAGGGCGCCGCCGGTGCCGCCGCGTACTGGGCCTCCGGCGGAGGCGCGTACTGCTGCTGGGGCGGCGGAGCGTAGGCCTGCGGCGGCGCGCCACCGTACTGCGGCGTCGGTGGTGCGTACTGGGGCTGTTGGCCCATCTCCTGCTCGTACGCCTGCGAGCGCTCGGCCGCGGCGTGCGCGTCCCGCTCGGCGTACTTGTCGGCCTGGCGGCGCTGGACGCGACCGCTGACGGCGGTCGCGGTGCCGGCGACGACGGCGGTACGGGCCACACCTCGGAGTAGTCCGGGCATCGGTTTACCTCACTCTTCTTCGGTCTCGAGCGCGTCGAGGGCGTCCATGACGTCCTGCGCGGGGATGCGCATGCTGGCGATGACCTCGCCGCCGTTCTTGCGGGCCGCGGCGACGAACGGTGCCGCCCAGGCGTTCTCGAAGACGAGCAGTGCGGCGGTCGTGCCGGGGGTCATGGCCTCACCGGCCTGCTGCACGTCGTCGTGGCCGATCAGGCCGGAGCGGGCCCCGGCGAACTGCACGAACGAGGAGACGTCGCCCAGGCCGTCGATGTCGATGACCTCGACGGTGCCGTCGACCTCCTTGCGGGCGATGACGAGGTCGAGCAGGCGGATCGTTCCGGCCTCGATGAGGTCCGCGAGCGCGGCGGCGGCGGCGCCGTCGGTGCGCTCGTTGGGGAACTCCATCAGGAGGAAGTCGATCGGCCCAAGCGCGTCGGTGGTGGTGGTCATTCGGATGACCCCCCTCTCGGTGTCGGGTGCTCCATTGGTATGCCGCGCACCCTCACGGGCGCCTCACCCCGGCGGGGTGACTCCAGCAACCCGGGCTGCGACGAGGGCCCGGAGGCCGGTGCCGGCGCGGCTCACCCGCGCGAGATGAGGCGAACCGCTGGCGGTGTCCGCAGACTGGCTCGGTGCGGCTGCCGAACGTGATGGACGAGGACTGGTTCCCGCGTCGGTGTCTCCGCTGCTTCTTCGCCATCCAGGGCATCGACCGCGCCATGGTGATCGCGTCGCAGGCGTTCACGGCCCTGATCCCGCTGGTCATCCTCACCTCGGCGCTGCTGCCGACGGAGGACCACGGGTCCATCGCGGACACCATCGTGCGCAAGTTCGCCCTGACCGGCGACTCCGCGAACGCCGTGCAGACGGTCTTCGCCCCGACCGGGGAGGCCAGCATCGGCCTGCTCAGCCTGCTGCTGCTCCTGCTCTCCGGCGTCAGCCTCTCCCGCCGGCTCCAGCGGATGTACCTCGAGGCCTGGCAGCTGCCGCGGGCCCCGAGCGTGCGGGCCTCGCTGTACGCCGCCTTCGCGCTGGCGGCGTTGATCGTCGAGATCGGGCTGCTGTCGTTCATCCGCAGCCTGCTGCGTGAGCTCCCCTTCGACGCCGCCGCGGGGCTGACCGGCTCGTTGCTGTCGAGCATCGTGGTCTGGACCTCGATCCCCTGGCTGCTGCTCAACCGCCGGGTGGCCTGGCAGCGCCTGCTGCCCGCCGGCCTCCTCGCGGGAGGCCTGAGCACCGCGTGGGGCTACGCCACGACGGTGTACATGCCACGCCTGATGTCGTCGTACAGCGACCGCTACGGGCTGTTCGGCGTGACCATCGCCCTGGTCGGCTGGCTGCTCTGCATCAGCTTCATCATCGTGGCGACCACCGCCCTGGCCGCCGAGTTCGACCGGGCACCGGAGCGCTGGGCGACCCGCCTGCGCTACCCGTGGACGGCCTCGCAGCTGCGGCCCGACCGAACCCCCGACCGCGGCGGCGCCGGCGTGGGCGCCACCGCGGCGGGCGCCCCCTCGGCGGACGACCCGTGAGCCGCGAGCGCCGTCGTCCCGCGCCGGGCTGTGCCCGCTCTCAGGGTTCGGCACCCCGGCGAACCTAGACTCCAGCCATGTACCCGCGGCTCGGCCTACGCAGCCGCATCCTCGCGCTGACCATGCCGATCGTCATCCTGGTCAGCGCCGCGACCGCGGGCATCATCTACCTCTCGCTCGGCCAGGTGCTCGAGGCCTCGGCGCGCGACATCGCGGCCTCGGAGGCCGCCGAGCTGCGCACCGACCTCACCATCCACACGATCGCCGACCTGGCGCAGACCCACGAGATCAACGTCGGCAACCGGGTGTCCCAGATCGTCGACGACACCGGGACGGTCGTGATGACGACCGACCGCAAGGTGCGGACCCCGATGATCGACCCCGCGATCGCGCTCGGCGACCTGCGCGTCATCACCGTCGACGCGCTACCGGGCCTGAACGAGCAGGGCTTCGCCGTGGCCGCCGCCGACGCCGTCGGCTCGGACGGCCGCCGCTACACGGTGCTCGTGGCGGTGGCGACCCAGGTCGAGACCACGGCCCTGGGCCGGTCGACGGAGTTCGCGCTGATCGGTGCGGTCGGGCTGGTCGCGCTGCTCGGTGCCGTGACGACGTTCGCGATCGGCCAGGCGCTGCGCCCGGTCGAGCGGATGCGCGACCAGGTCGAGAGCATCGCCGGGTCGCGCCCGGCCCCGATCATCGAGGTGCCGCCCGGGCGTGACGAGCTGGCCAAGCTCGCCGAGACCCTCAACCGGGTGCTCGAGCGGCTGCGCCGGGCGGATGCCGCACGGCGCGCCTTCGTGGCGGATGCCGGGCACGAGCTGCGCAGCCCGCTCGCCACCATCCGCGTGCTGCTCGACCGGCTGGCGGAGGAGCGCCCGCTGCCGGAGCGGCAGCTGGTGGCCGGGCGGGCCTCGTCGGAGGTCGACCGGTTGTCGGTGCTCGTCGACGACCTGCTCATCCTCGCGTCGGCCGACGAGCGGGCCGTGCCGATCGACCGGGTCGACGTCGACCTCGACGACGTGGTGCTGGGCGAGGCGGGCGTGCTGCGCGACCGCGGGATGGCGGTGGGGGTGCAGGTGGAGCCCGCGCGGGTGAACGGGGACCCGGTGCGGCTGGGTCGCGTGGTGCGCAACCTCCTCGAGAACGCCGAGCGGCACCGGGTCGAGGCCGTGCGGGTGCAGCTGTCGCACGATGGCGCCGAGGCCGTGCTCGACGTCGACAACGACGGCCCCCCGGTCGCGGAGGAGGACCGCGCCCGGATCTTCGGCCGGTTCGTGCGCCTGGACGACTCGCGCACCCGCGACACCGGCGGCACCGGGCTGGGCCTGGCGATCGTGTCGGAGATCGTCAAGGCGCACGGCGGCACCGTGGCGGCGCTCGAGAGCCCCGACGGCTGGTGCCGCTTCGAGGTCAGGCTCCCTCTGGATGAACGATCGGGTTGAGCCGGTAGCCCATGCCGCGCACGGTCTCGAGCGACTTGCTCTCGAAGGGCGCGTCGATCTTGCGCCGCAGGTAGCCGATGTAGACCTCGACGACGTTGTCGGCACCGGGGTAGTCGCTGTCCCAGACGTTCTCGAGGATCTCGCTCTTGCTCTGCACCTGCCCGGCCTTGCGCATCAGGTGGTGCAGCAGGGCGTACTCACGGGCGGTCAGCTGGATCTCGCGACCCTCCCGGGTGACCCGGCGGGTGGTGGGGTCCAGGCTCAGCCCGCCCACGGTGAGCGCGACCGGGCGCTCGGGGGCGCCGCGGCGGGCCAGCGCCTGGAGCCGGGCCAGCAGCACCGGCGTGCTGAACGGCTTGGTCACGTAGTCGTCGGCACCGAGCTCGAACGCGTCGGTCTGGTCGTACTCGCCGTCCTTGGCGGTGAGCATGAGCACCGGGGACCACACCTTCTGGGCGCGCATGTACTTCAGCACGTCGTAGCCGTTGAGCAGCGGCAGCATGATGTCGAGGACCACCACGTCGTAGTGGCCGATGAGCGCCATCCGCAGGCCCTCGCGGCCGTTGTCGGCGAGGTCGACGACCCAGCCCTCTTCGCGCAGGGCGTCGTCGAGCGCCGCCGCGAGCGGTCGTTCGTCCTCGACGAGCAGAAGTCTCACGAGTTTCCCCGTTTCTCAGTGGCTTCTCAGGATCCTTTGTGTAGGTTACTCACGTTCCTCCGGTTACCCAGAAGTACCGGGAGAACCCGGAACCGGTGTCCGGGAGATGCGAACCCCCTGCACGCATCTCCCGGGCACCTTTCCTTTTCCCGTGGGCGCAGGTCAGGGGCGCAGGGAGTCGACGAAGCGCAGGCTCGCCGCGCTGATCAGCCGCCGGGCCTCGTCGTCGCTGATCGTCG
This sequence comes from Ornithinibacter sp., assembly GCA_035702525.1. Classification (GTDB taxonomy): domain Bacteria; phylum Actinomycetota; class Actinomycetes; order Actinomycetales; family Dermatophilaceae; genus Fodinibacter. The sequence continues at coordinate 27,238 of DASSQL010000169.1, forward strand.
CCGTGCCGTCGCCGGGCTGGAGCCCGTAGGCGCCGAACTGCGCGTGGGTGCCGCCCTCGATGACGTTGAACGTCGTGTCGGCGGGCAGGTTCGCCCTCGAGGCGTCGATTGTGGCGGGGGTGGCCAGGCCGTCGCGGGAGCCGGACACCGACTCGACGGCGGTCGTGAGCGACGCCCGGACGTCGCCCGCCGGGTAGGAGGCGTAGAGCAGCAGGCCGACCGCCGGGGCGGTCGTGTCGGTGTCGGAGTCGTCGGCCTGGATGACGGCGACCGTGCCGCCGAGGGAGTGCCCGCCCACCACCCACCGAGCCACCTCGGGGTGGTCGGACCGGGCGGCGTCGAAGGCGGGCAGGGCCAGGAACGCGATGCCGAGCGGTTGCTTCGCGATGACCACGGGGTGGCCCGCCTCGGCCAGGGGGCGGAGCACGGCGGCGTACGCGCGGGCGTCGACCCGGGCGCCGGGCTGGAAGAACACCCCGAGGTCTCCGGCCGTCCCCGCGGGGGCGAGCACGATGCTGGTCGCGGTCTCGGTGACCGTCACGCCCGCGTCGGAGCGCATCGCCGCCAGGGCCGGTTGCACGGCGCCGAAGGGGCGCAACCAGAGCATGGCGGCGACCCAGGCGACGGCGAGCACGACCAGCACCACCCGCCCGGCCAGCCGCCACCCACGCCGCACGACCCGCGGGCGCCGGGCCCGCCAGAGGGCCAGCAGGGCGACGACCACCGTGAGGACGAGGAGCACCGGGTACGCAGGGTGGCCGTGCACGACCGGGGCCCATGCGGTGAGCAGCACCCACCCGACGGCGACGAGGGCCAGGGCCGCGACGCCGCGCACCACCCACGACCACCGGCTCGTGGTGGTGCTGGCCTGCTCGCTCACGCGGTCTCCTGTCGACGTCGGCGAGCCTAGGGGAGCGCCGACTGCGGCCGTGGGTTGGTCCCCCGACCTTCGACACCGGCATCCGTTCGGTCGGTCGGCAGCGGGACGGGCGCTCCGGGGGCTGCGATGCCACGGAATCCGTAGTTCCGGCCATCTGTGGGTGCGGATAGGATCGCCCCCATGATCGAGCAGAAGCGGATCCTCGCGACCTCCATCCCCGGCCCGGCCTCGCAGGCCCTCCAGGCGCGCAAGACCGCGGCGGTCGCCGCGGGCGTGAGCACCGGCCTGCCGGTCTACGTCACCGAGGGGGCGGGCGGCATCGTGCGCGACGCCGACGGCAACCAGCTCATCGACTTCGGCTCCGGCATCGCCGTGACGACGGTCGGGAACGGCAACCAGCGGGTCGTCGACGCCGTCACCGAGCAGATCGCCGCCTTCACCCACACCTGCTTCATGGTCACGCCGTACGACAAGTACGTGCAGGTCTGCGAGAAGCTCAACGAGCTGACCCCCGGCGACCACGAGAAG
>DASSQL010000170.1:0-5511 GCA_035702525.1 Ornithinibacter sp.
CGTGGCCGACACCTTCATCATGTACCGCAGCCTGAAGAAGAAGCTCGCCGCCAAGTTCGGCGACGACGCCGCCGCGACCAAGGGCAACGGGATGTACGCCGCGATGCGCGCCTTCCAGCTGCGCCGGTCGCGGATGCCGCGGGCGCTCGTCAAGCGCGGCGAGTACCCCGCCTGACCGTCGGTCAGGCGCCTGACCGACGGTCAGGCCGAGCCCTCGAGGCTCATCGGCCCGTAGACCTTCTGCCCGTCGCGGTGCAGGGTCACCGCCGCCACCCCGGCCGCGGCCAGGTCGTGCCACACCTCACCGAACCAGGACTCGGCGTCGGACTGCGTCGGGAACGCGGTCTCGCCCAGCCCCTGCGCCGGCATCGGGGCGCCGTCCGGGCCCTCGTAGGCCCAGGTCCACTGCTCGCTCACTTCTCGCGCACCCCGACCTCGACGAACGGCGGTTTCGACACCGTGGCGGCCACGTCGCGACCGCGCACGTCGACGACGACGTCGTCGCCGAGGGTCACCGAGCGGTCGAGCAGCGCCAGCGCGATGCCCTGCTTGCGGGTCGGAGAGAACGTGCCGGAGGTGACCTCGCCGACGACCGCGCCGGTGGCGTCCTTGACCGCGCAGTGCGAGCGCGGGATGCCGCGACCGCTCACCACGAGCCCGCGCATCAGCCGGGACTGCTTGGCGGCGCGCTCGGCGGTGAGGGCCTCGCGGCCCCAGAACTGCGGCTTGTCCCAGCCGACGGCCCAGGCGGCACCGGCCATCACGGGGGTGATGTCGAGCGAGAGGTCGTTGCCGTGCAGCGGGTAGCCCATCTCGGTGCGCAGCGTGTCGCGGGCGCCCAGGCCGGCGGGCAGCCCGCCCTCGGCGGTGACGGCGGCGGCGAGGGCGTCCCACACCGAGCCGGCGACGTCCCACGGCGGCACGATCTCGTAGCCGCGCTCACCGGTGTAGCCGGTGCGGCAGACGATGACCGGCAGCCCCTCCCAGTCGGTCTCGACGAAGCTCATGTAGTCGTGGTCGACCGGGAAGCCGAGGCCGCGCAGCACCTCGTCGGAGCGGGGGCCCTGCACCGCGATGACGCCGTACCGGTCGTGCAGGTTCTCGACGGTGATGCCCTCGGGCGCGGCGGCCGCGAGCAGCTCGACGACCTTGGCGGTGTTGGCGGCGTTCGGGATGAGGAAGACGTCGTCGTCCGAGCGCAGGTACTGGATCAGGTCGTCGACGACACCACCGGTCTCGGTGCAGCACATCGTGTACTGGGCCTGGCCGGGGCCGATCCGGCGCAGGTCGTTGGTGAGGCAGGCGTTGACGAAGTCGGCGGCGCCCGGGCCGGAGACCCGTGCCTTGCCCAGGTGCGAGACGTCGAAGATGCCGACCTTCTCGCGCACCGCGGTGTGCTCGGCGACGACGCCGCCGCCGGGGTACTCGATGGGCATCGACCAGCCCCCGAAGTCGGCCATCTTGGCGTTCAGCGCCACGTGACGGTCATGGAGCGGTGAGTGCAGCAGCTCGGTCATGGTCGGCACGTTACCGCCTGCGGCCGGGCTCCCCCGTGGTCGATAGTCTGCGCGCATGACCACTGTGGCCCTCACGACCCGACCCCCCGCCGAGCTCGCCGTCGACACCCTCGTCGTCGGCTCGGTGCGAACCCCCGACGGCGCCGACCTCGCGACCGGGCACCACCTGCCCCGCAAGGCCGTCGTCCACCTGCAGGCGGTGCTCTCCGACGTCGAGGCCACCGGCAAGGCCGACGAGGTGGTGCGCGTCGTCGCCGTGCCGGGCGTCAAGGCCACCTCCGTGGTCGTCACCGGGCTCGGCGACGGCACCACGCGCCGCTCCACCTACCCGCACACCGCGCTGCGCGCCGCCGCCGGGGCCGCCCTGCGCAGCGTGCGCGGCAAGCGCACCGTCGCGGTCGCGCTGCCCACCCCCGACCTCGAGAGCCTGTCCGCCGTCGCCGACGGCGCCTACGCCGGGTGCTACGCCTACGACAAGTCCGCCCCGCTGGGGGCCCGCCGCGGCACCGGCCTGCGCGCCTCGAAGGCGGCGACCAACGGCGCCGGCCCGCGCGTCATGGTCGTCTCGGGCGCCGGCCAGGGCAAGGCCGCCAAGGATGCCGTCACCCGCGCCGCGGTGCTCGGTGCGGCCCGCGACTGGGCCCGCGACCTGGTCAACCTTCCGCCGAACGTGCTGTTCCCGCAGTCGTTCGCCGACAACGTCAAGAAGCGGGTCACCGCCTCCCCCGCGAAGATCACCGTGTCGGTGCTCGACGACAAGGCGCTCGTCAAGGGCGGCTTCGGCGGCATCGTCGGCGTCGGCCAGGGCTCGGTGAACCCGCCGCGCATCGTCACCATGTCGTACGCCCCGGCCGCCCCGAAGGCCTCGGTGGCGCTGGTCGGCAAGGGCATCACCTTCGACTCCGGCGGCCTGAACATCAAGCCCGCCACCGGCATGGTCACGATGAAGTGCGACATGGCCGGTGCGGCCGCCGTCGCCGCCACCGTGCTCGCCGCGGCCGAGCTCGGCCTGCCCGTCGCCGTCACCGGCTACCTCTGCCTGGCCGAGAACATGCCCAGCGGCACGGCTCAGCGGCCGAGCGACGTCGTGGTCATGCGCAACGGCACGAGCGTCGAGATCCTCGACACCGACGCCGAGGGTCGCATGGTCCTGGGCGACGGCCTGTGCCTCGCCAGCGAGAAGCACCCCGACTGGGTCGTCGACATCGCCACCCTCACCGGCGCCCAGGTGGTGGCGCTCGGCACCGACATCGCCGGTGTCATGGCCAACGACGACGCCTTCCGCGGCCGCGTGGTCGACGCCGCCGGCGCGGCCGGCGAGGGCGCCTGGCCGATGCCGCTGCCGGTCGAGCTGCGCGCCAAGCTCGACACCCCCACCGCCGACATCGCGCACAAGGGCGACCGCGACGGCGGCATGCTGACCGCCGGGCTGTTCCTCAAGGAGTTCGTCGGCGAGGGCATCCCGTGGGCGCACGTCGACATCGCCGGCCCGGCCTTCAACGACAAGGGCCCCAAGGGCCACCACCCCAAGGGCGGCACCGGCTTCGGCGTCGGCACCCTGCTCACCCTGGTCGAGTCCTCCGCCGGCTGACCCCGGCACACCCGCACAGACGGATGCCGCGCCTCCCCGCAAGGGGGTGGCGCGGCATCCGGCTGTGGTCAGGCGGGTCAGCCGCCGCTCTTGCGGCGGAACATCTGCTGCGTCGCGCTGGCCTCGGGGCCGTGGGCGTGGTCGACCTTGGTGTGCTCGGTGTGGTCGGACACGTCGGCGCCCCCGTGCGACTTCTTCGCGTCCAGCGCCGCGCGGAACTTCGCCTTCACCTCGTCGTCGACCGCGGGTCGCGGCTTCTTCGGGGCTGACATGGTGGGTCCTTCCGTCGGCTGGCAGGTCCCCTCCAGCCTCGCAGACGCAGCGCACCCGCTCCAACCGATTGCCCGGGTGGCACCGCTCACGCAGGCGTGGCGATCGACTCAGCGGCCCTTGGGCTTGCGCTGCCGGGAGGTCCACTGGCGCATCCGCGCCGGGTAGCCGGTGAGGTTGACGTCGTAGACCGGGATGTCGAACGAGCGCGCCACCTCGAAGGCAACCGGGCGCGACGGCAGCGCTCGCCGGGTCCACTCGCCGTCGTGCGCGATGAGCACCACCGTGGTGGCCGTGATGTTCGTGGCCGGCTCGACGTAGGCCTCGACACCGCGCCGGGTCGCGATGAAGTCGGCGAAGTGGGCCTTCGCACTCGCCAGGTCTCCCCCACCGTGCGGGGCCTGCTTCGCGTGCCCGCGTCTCCACCACGCCATGCGGACACGATAGGGCGTGGACCTCGGCGTTCACGACGACCCCCACGCGTCTCGGTCTGGGCGCGGGTGTGTGAGCAGCGTCTCGGGAGTGACAAGATGCTGGGCAGCGTCCGGACGGCCCACGCCGTCGGCGGCGCCCACGACCCGCCACAGCAAGGGAGCGCTTCGGATGCCGGCCACCGCCGAGACCACCCACGACGTCGTCGTCCTCGGGGGAGGCAGTGGCGGTTACGCCTGTGCGCTGCGGGCCGCCGAGCTCGGCCTGCGCGTCGCGCTCGTCGAGAAGGACCTTCTCGGTGGCACCTGCCTGCACCGCGGCTGCATCCCGACCAAGGCGCTGCTCCACGCCGCCGAGGTCGCCGACTCCGCCCGCGAGGCCTCCCGCTTCGGCGTGCGCGCCACGCTCGAGGGCATCGACCTGCCGGCCGTCACGACCTACCGCGAGGGCGTGGTCGGCCGGCTGTACAAGGGCCTCCAGGGCCTGGTGAAGGCCCAGTCGGTCGACTACGTCGAGGGCACCGGCCGCCTCGAGGGCGACCGCACCGTCGTCGTCGGCGACCGCCGCCTGGTCGGCCGGCACGTCGTGCTCGCCACCGGCTCCTACGCCCGCACGCTGCCCGGCCTCGAGGTCGGTGGTCCGGTCGTCACCAGCGACGGAGCGCTCGCGCTGGATGCCGTGCCCGGGCGCGTCGTCGTGCTCGGCGGCGGTGTCATCGGCGTCGAGTTCGCGTCGGTGATGCGCTCGTTCGGCGCCGAGGTCACCATCGTCGAGGCGCTCCCCCGGCTCGTCGCCGCGGAGGAGCCTGCCGTGAGCAAGGCGCTGGAGCGGGCGTTCCGCAAGCGCGGCATCGCCTTCCGCACCGGCGTGCGGTTCGAGTCGGCGACCGTCGACGGCGGTGCCGTCACGGTGCGGCTGGAGGGTGGCGACGAGATCACCGCCGACCTGCTGCTCGTCGCCGTCGGCCGTGGCCCGGTCACCGACGGCCTCGGCTACGAGGAGGCCGGCATCACGCTCGAGCGCGGGTTCGTGATCACCGACGAGCGCTGCCGCACCTCGGTCGAGGGCGTCTACGCGGTCGGCGACATCGTGCCCGGCCTGCAGCTCGCGCACCGCGGCTTCGCGCAGGGCATCTTCGTCGCCGAGGACATCGCCGGGCTCGACCCGCTGCCGGTCGTCGAGTCGGGCATCCCGCGGGTCACCTACTGCGAGCCCGAGATCGCGTCGGTGGGGCTCACCGAGGAGCAGGCCCGGGCCGAGCACGGCGAGGTCGAGACCTACGAGTACAACCTGGGCGGCAACGGCAAGTCGCAGATCCTGCGCACCGCGGGCTTCGTCAAGCTGGTGCGGGCCAAGGACGGCCCCGTCGTCGGCATCCACATGGTCGGCTCGCGGATGGGCGAGCAGGTCGGCGAGGCCCAGCTCATCGTCGGCTGGGAGGCCCACGCCGAGGACGTCGCGGCCCTCGTGCACGCCCACCCGACCCAGAACGAAGCCCTCGGCGAAGCCCACCTGGCGCTCGCCGGGAAACCCCTCCACGCACACAACTAGAGTGATGACCGCCACCGCCCACGAAGGAGAGCTGTCCCGATGTCAGAACGCGTGAAGATGCCTGCGCTCGGCGAGTCCGTCACCGAAGGGACCGTGACGCGCTGGCTCAAGGGTGTCGGTGACAGCGTCGAGGTCGACGAGCCGCTGCTC
>DASSQL010000171.1:0-20151 GCA_035702525.1 Ornithinibacter sp.
GGTGAGGAGGTTCTCGGCGTCGTCCTCCTCGACCTCGAGGTCCTCGTTGCGGGTGACCCGGAAGGTGAAGTGCTCGCGCACCTCCATGCCGGGGAAGAGGTGGTCGAGGTGCGCCGAGATGACGTCCTCGAGCGGCACGAAACGGGTGTCGTACATGTCGGCCAGCGGCGACTCGTCGGGCCCGGGCTGCACGCGCAGCAGGCGGGGCAGCACCGGCGGCACCTTGACCCGCGCGAAGTGCTCCTTGCCGGTGCGCGGGTTGACCAGCACCACTGCGAGGTTGAGCGAGAGCCCCGAGATGTAGGGGAACGGGTGGGCCGGGTCGACGGCCAGCGGGGTGAGCACCGGGAAGAGCCGGGCCGTGAACATCCCGCTCAGCCGGTCGCGCTCGACGTCGGACAGCTCGTCCCAGCGCACGATCGTGATGCCGGCGGTCTCGAGGGCGGGGCGCACGTGCGCGCCGTAGACCTTGGCCTGCATCGACAGCAGCTCGTGCGCGACCAGCGAGATCTGCTCGAGCACCTCGCGCGGCTCGAGCCCCGAGGCCGAGCGCACGGCGATGCCGGTGGCGATGCGGCGCTTGAGGCCGGCCACCCGCACCATGAAGAACTCGTCGAGGTTGGAGGCGAAGATCGCCAGGTAGCGGGCCCGTTCGAGCAGCGGCACGTTCTCGTCGGCGGCGAGCTGGAGCACCCGCTCGTTGAACTGCAGCCAGGAGATCTCGCGGTCGAGGAAGCGGTCGGCCTGCAGCACCTCGTCCTCGTCGGCGACGGGCGCGGTGCCGGGCGGGCCGACGACGAAACGGCCGTTGGCGGCCCGTGGCTGGTGCGTGCGGGTCTCGGTCGCCGCGGCGCTCGCGATGGAGACCTCGCTGACGATGCTCGCCCCTGCGGCGGCGTCGGCCGCGGCATGGCTCGCCGACCTCGCCTCGTCGACCTCGGCTCTCGGGTTTGCCGTCATGACCCAATCCTGTCAGGTCGTGGCAAGGGTGTACTGCCCGTCGACTGCCGCGTCGGTGAAACCGAGCCGTTCGTAGGTGCGCCGGGCAGCCGTGTTGTCGCCGTCGACGTACAGCTCGACCTCGTGCAGGCCGAGCCGGGCGAGGTGCGCCAGGCCCAGCTTCGTGACCGGCCCGCCGAGCCCTCGGCCCTGGTGCGCCGGGTCCACCCCGACCACGTACACCTCGCCACTGGGGGAGCCCGGCTCCACCTTGGTCCAGTGGAAGGCGACGACCTGGTCCACGGCGTCCTGGACGACGAGGATCAGCCCGGCGGGGTCGAACCACGGCTGGGCCATCCGCTCGTGCAGGTCGGCGACGGTCAGCCGGCCCTGCTCCGGGTGCCGGGCGAAGGCGGCCGCGTTCAGCCGCACCCAGGTCTCGTCGTCGAGACCCGGCTCGAACGCCCGCACCGAGAACCCCGGCGGCAGCTGCGGGTCGACGGCGTCCGCGTCGGTGAGCGGGCGCGTCATCCGGTGCAGGCTGCGGGTCATCGCCAGCCCGGCCGCGCGGGCCAGGGCGTCGGCGGCCGGGAGCAACCCGTGCGCCCACACGCTGCGCGCGCCCTCGGCCAGCGCCGCGTCGAGCAGCGCCCGGCCGTGTCCCCGGCGGCGGTGGGCGGGGTCGACGACCAGCTCGGCGACGGCATCCGGCGTGCCGGCCTCGGCGACCTGGGCGTACCCCACCAGTTCGTCGCCGTCCCACTGCAGCAGGTGGACGACGCCGTCGCGACGAGGCCCGACGGCGAGCCGGAACGCCTCACTCACGGCGCCGACCCCGTCGGCCGCGGCCGCCCGCGCCCACAGCCCGCGCAGCGCCTCGCCGGTGGACGGGTCGACCTCGAGGACGCGCTCGGTGCGCGCCACCTCAGGCCTCGAGCTCGGAGAACGAGTCGGCCACCTCGGGGACGAACCGGTAGCCGACGTTGCGCACGGTGCCGATCAGCACCTCGTAGTCGGTGCCGAGCTTGGCGCGCAGCCGGCGCACGTGCACGTCGACGGTGCGGGTGCCGCCGAAGTAGTCGTAGCCCCAGACCTCCTGCAGCAGCTGCGAGCGGGTGAAGACCCGGCCCGGGTGCTGCGCGAGGTACTTGAGCAGCTCGAACTCCTTGTAGGTGAGGTCGAGCAGGCGCCCGCGCAGGCGCACCGAGTAGGTGGCCTCGTCGATGATCAGGGCCCCGGCCGTGATCGGGCCGCCCTCGTCGACGGCCGCCTCGACGGTGCGTCCGACCGCCAGCCGCAGCCGGGCCTCGACCTCGGCCGGCCCGGCGGTCTCGAGGATGACGTCGTCGACGCCCCAGTCGCTGGTGATGCCGGCCAGGCCGCCCTCGGTGACGACGACGATCAGCGGGATCGAGATGCCCGTGGTGCAGATGACCCGGCACAGCGACTTGGCCATCGCCAGCTCGCGGCGGGCGTCGACGATGACCACGTCGGCCTGGGGGGCGTCGACCAGGGCGGAGGCCTCGGCGGGCAGGATGCGAACATGGTGCGACAGCAGCCCGAGCGCCGGAACGACCTCGGCGCTGGGCGCCAAGGTGTTCGTCAGCAGCAGCAGATGGGCCATCGTCGATCAGGATAGGCGGTCATGCACAGCAGCGAAGGCGTCGAACGCGTCACTGAGACGGTGCTCGTCCGGTACTGGGCGGGCGCCCGGGCCGCGGCGGGCGTCGACGAGGAGCGCCTCACCGGGGTCGCGACCGTCGATGACCTCCTGGCCCGGCTGGCCGCCGCCCACCCGGCGCTCGAACCGGTGCTGCCGGTCTGCTCGGTGCTCGTCGCCGGCCGCGCGAGCAGTGGCGACGACCCGGTGCCGCCCGGGGCCGTCATCGAGGTCCTCCCGCCCTTCGCCGGGGGATGATGGAAGGATGCCGCGCGTGGACGACCAGCCGACCGACCTGAGCCCCGAGGCGGAGCCGGCGCAGTCCGAGGCCGTCGAGGGCGGGGCCGAGCCGGGTGCCACCGCGGACGCGCCGGTGGCCGAGACCCGCGCCCAGCGCCGCGCCCGCCGCGAGGCCGTGCTCAAGGAGCCGGTGCTGCCGGCCCTGGCCACCGTGCGCCGCCCGATCGCGGTCATCGCGACGGTCGTGCTCGCCGCCCTGCTCGTCTTGGCCGTCCTCGCCGATCCCGTCCTGCTGGCCGCCGGCCTGGCCTGGGCCGGCATCGTCGTCGCCTGGGGCTGGCCCTCGCTGCTGGGGTCGTCGAGCCGCTTCGGCTCCTCGCTCGCCATCGGCGTCACCGGCGTGCTGGCGCCCGTGGCCGCCGTCGCCACCACCGACCAGCCCTACCTGCGCCTCGTCCCCGTGGCCCTGGTCATCGGGCTCGCGATCATGTTCGGCCACCAGATGGTGCGCCGCGACGGCCGCCCCCGGCTCACCGAGTCGATCGGCATCACCTCACTCGGGCTCGCGGTCGTGGCCCTGGGCACCACCTGGCTGCCGTTGGCCCGCAAGGACCGGGCCATCGACATCGCGGTCGTCGCGTTCGTGTCGATCGGGGTCGCGTCGCTGGCCGACCTCGTCGCCGGGTTCGCGAGGGTGCGCCCGTGGATGCTGCCGCTCGCGATGCTGCTCGGCGGCGCCGGTGCGATGGTCGCCGCGTCGGTGGCGGGTTCACCCGCCCCGGGGCCGGCCGCCCTCGTCGGCTTCCTCTGCGCCGCCGTCTCGCACGCGACCCGCCGGATGCTCAGCGTGCTCCCGGCGGTCACCTCGGTGCGCGGCCAGCTGGCGACCGCCGCGGCATCCCTGCTGGTCCCCGGCGTGGTCGCCTACGGCCTCGCGCTCGCCATCGTCGGCTGAGCGCGCTCCCGCACGTGCGGGCCCCGGCTCAGTAGACGAGGGCCCGGGCCCCGGGAGCGACGACCTCCTCGACGAACGCGGCCGCCCCTCGGATCACCACTCCCGGCAGCAGGTCGTCGACGGTCAGTCCCCGACGGGCGGCGCACTGGCCGCACACGGTGACGCGGGCGTCCTCGATGAGGGTGTCGCGCAGCTCGGCGAGGGGCACGGCGTAGGGCAGCTCGACCTCCTCGGCGCGGCCCGGCACGACCAGGAACGTCGCGTCCCCGGTGAGCCACAGGCTGACCTCGACCCCGGACGCCAGGGCGGTGGCCGCCACCGTGAACCCCTGGTTGAGCCGCTCGAGCGCCTCGGTGCCGCAGGTGACCTTGACGACGAGGGTGGTCGCGGGGGAGTCCATACACTGCAGCGTATGGTCTTCACCCTCGACACCTCCCTGCACGAGCAGCTGGCCCCCCTCGCCTGGCTGGTCGGCCGCTGGCAGGGCGCCGGCCTGGTCGGCTACCCCACGATCGAGTCGCAGCAGTTCGGCCAGGAGATCGTCTGCAGCCACGACGGCCGGCCGTTCCTGCGCTGGGAGTCACGCACCTGGCTGCTCGACGACGACGGCAACCAGGTGCGCCCGCTGGCCACCGAGCTCGGCTTCTGGCGCCCGGTGCCGACGCACAGCGACGGCACCAACGTCGAGCTGCTGCTCACCCACCCGACCGGGTTCGTCGAGATGTACGCCGGCATCGCCGAGCCGGCCAAGGTCGAGCTGCGCACCGACGGGGTCATGCGCAGCCCCGAGGCCAAGGAGTACACCGCCGGCCACCGGATGTACGGCTACGTCAACAGCGACCTGCTCTGGGTGATGGACATGGCCGCGATGGGCCAGCCGATCCAGTCGCACGTCTCGGCGGAGCTCAAGCGCGTCGAGTGACCGCCCGCGTCACGTGACGCCGGGTGGCCCCGGCTCAGGGCGTGACGAAGACGTCGGTGTACTCGTCCATCGTGTCGGTGCGCAGTGCGGTGCCGAGCTCGGCCATGCCCTTCTTGTCGACCACGTCGATCGAGGCACCGCCCGAGGTGGTGCCGAACCCGCTGAACGGGGCCGTCGAGAAGACGACGTCGCCGCCGCGGATGTCGCGCAGCGAGACCGCGTAGTCGCGCAGCTGGCTGATGCTGAGGTCCTGGTCGAGCACGAGGTTCTTGGTTGCCGCGTCGGTGAACTTGGCGATCTTGATCGGGTTGGTGACCGTGGCCGGGCTGATCGCCTTGAGCATCAGCGCCTTGATGAAGGACAGCTGGCGGCGGCCGCGGGAGATGTCGCCCTGGCTGAGCGTGTAGCGCTCGCGGACGAAGCCCAGGGCCTGCTCGCCGTTGAGGTCGTTCCAGCCCTTCTTGATGACGACCGGGCCGCCGTTCCCGGTGCCGTTGCTCGCCTCCTCGGCGTACACGCGGACGCCGCCCACGGCATCCGTCATGTTCTTGAACCCGTCGAAGTTGGTCTTCGCGACGTGGTGGATGCGGATCTTGAGCAGGTTCTCCATGGTCTGTACCAGCAGCGGCTCGCGGCCGAAGGCGTACGCGGCGTTGATCTTGTTCTTGCCGTGCCCGGGGATGTCGACGTAGAGGTCGCGCGGGAAGTGGATCATGTTGACCTGCTTGCCGTCGGCCGGGATGTGCACGAGCACGATGACATCGGAGCGGCCGGCGTCGCCGGGCCGGGTGTCGGTGCCGATGACCAGGAAGTTGGTGCCGGTGCCCTTCTCGGCGACCTTGGTGCCGTCGGGGGCGGTCACCGGGGGGCGGGTCTCCGGGAGGAGGTCCTGGTGGGTGACGTTGTCGTTGACCGTGTAGCCCAGGTAGCCGACGAACGCCGCCGCGCCACCGAAGAGGAAGACCACCAGGGCGACCAGTGCGATGAGGGCCCGCTTGACGCCGCGGCGGTCGCGTCGTTCGCCCTCGGTGCGGGTCTCGTCCGAGTCCCCGCCGCCCTGGGTCAGCGAGTCCACGCCCCGGTCCGTCACGCGACCAGTCTAGGTGCGCGGTCTGGACGTTGTCTGAGTCCCGCATACATTGGTGGGGTGAGTGATCTCGGGGAGCGGCTGCGGGCGCGGGGCAAGCGCCTGACGTCCCAGCGCGAGCGCGTCCTGGCCGCCGTGGGGCGCCTGGGGCACGCCACTCCCGACGAGATCGTGGATGCCGTGGCCGCCGACGGCGGTGGCGATGCGGTGCCCGCGTCGACCGTCTACCGCGCCCTCGAGGCGCTGCAGGAGCTCGGCCTGGTCGGGCACACCCACGTCGACCACCGCGCACCGAGCTACCACCTCACCGAGCACGCCACCCACCTGCACGTCGTCTGCCGGGGCTGCGGGTGGGTCGGTGAGGCCCCGTTGTCCGTCGCCGACGAGCTCGTCACGCGGCTCGACGAGTCGCTCGGGTTCGCCTCGGACGTCTCGCACGCCGCCGTGCACGGGCTGTGCCGAACCTGCCGGGAGGGGTCCGTCGCCACCGCAGATGCCGCCCCCGCCACCTCGAGCCGGAAGGCCACCCCATGACCACCTCCACCACCACGTCCGCCCTGCTTGCGCGCCACGGCGCGGTCGAGGGCCACGGCGCCGACGCCGGCGTCGCCGCGCACTACGGCGACCCCGTGCGTGAGCAGCGCCTGCTCGCCGAGGGGCTGGCCGCGGTCGACCTGTCGCACCGCGAGGTCGTGACCATCACCGGCCCGGACCGGCTGAGCTGGCTGCACTCGATGACCACCCAGCACCTGCTCGGGCTGGAGCCGCGCACCTCCCGTGAGTCGCTCGTGCTGTCGCCCAAGGGGCACGTCGAGCATGCGCTGCACCTCGTCGACGACGGGGAGACGACCTGGATCACGGTCGAGCCGGGAACGGCCTCCGCGCTCGTGGCCTGGCTGGAGTCGATGCGCTTCATGCTGCGCGTCGAGGTCGCCGACGTGACCGCCGACTGGGCGGTGCTCGGGGAGCCCCTCGGCACGGAGTCGGCGCCCGGCGAGCCGCTGGCGTGGGTCGACCCCTGGCCCGGGCTGGTCGGCGACACCGTGGCGTACGGCCCGCTCGAGAACCACCCGGCCGCCGGGCGCGCCTGGCGCGAGCTGCTGGTGCCCCGCGGGTCGCTGGCGGCGGCCGTCGGTGACCGGCCGCTGGCCGGCACCTGGGCCGCCGAGGCGCTGCGGGTCGCCGCGTGGCGGCCGCGGCTGGGCTTCGAGACCGACCACCGCACCATCCCGCACGAGGTCGACTGGCTGCGCACCGCCGTGCACCTGCACAAGGGCTGCTACCGCGGCCAGGAGACGATCGCCAGGGTCCACAACCTGGGCCGGCCGCCGCGCCGGCTGGTGTTCCTGCACCTCGACGGGTCGGGGCACGTGCTGCCGGACACCGGGTCGCCGGTGCTGCTCGGCGAGCGCGAGGTGGGGCGGCTCACCTCGGTGGGGCGGCACCACGAGGACGGCCCGGTGGCGCTCGCGGTCGTGAAGCGCTCGGTGGCGACCGACGTGGATCTTGTCGTCGACGGCATCTCCGCCGCACAGACCGTCGTCGTGAGCGGCTGACCGCCGCAGATCCTCCTGTCGGTCGGCGAGCGCCGGCTGCCATGATGGAGCCATGGCTCCCGTCGCACCCGCCTCCGCCGGCACCCTGATCACCGTCGCGCCGACCGGCGCCGAGCACGCCAAGGCCGACCTGCCGCAGCTTCCGACCACGCTCGACGAGCTCGTCGAGACGGCGCGGCGCTGCGAGGCGGCCGGCGCCTCGCTCATCCACCTGCACATCCGCGACGGTGAGCACCGGCCGACCCTGGATGCCGGGCGGCTGCGGGCCGCGGTCGACGCCCTGCGCTCGGAGACCGACCTCGTGGTGCAGCTGTCGACCGGCGGCTCGGTGCACGACCCGCTCGAGCAGCGGCTGACCGTGCTCGACGCGGAGCCCGACTCGTGCTCGCTGACCTGCGGCACCACCAACTTCGGCGACGACGTGTTCCTCAACCCGTGGGGGTTCATGAGCGACCTGTACGTGCAGGCCCAGGAGCGTGAGGTGGTGCCCGAGTTCGAGCTGTTCGACCTCGGTCACGTGCACGCGCTGCGCCGGCTGCTCGACACCCACGGCCTGCCCTTCGGTGGGCGGGTGCACGTCGACTTCGTGACCGGGGTGCCGGGCGGGATGCCGGCCACGACCGCCGCGTTGATGGCGGGGGTGGCGATGCTGCCGGACGAGGTGACCTCGTGGTCGGCCACCGGCATCGGCCGGGGGCACCTGCCGATCATGGCGGCGTCGTTGTCGGCGGGTGGCCACCTGCGGGTCGGCATGGAGGACAACGTCGTCTTCGCCCGGGGGCAGGTGGTGCAGCACAACGACGAGCTGGTGGCCCGGGCCGCCGAGCTCGCCACGCTGATGCAGCGGCCGCCGCTCGGCACCGACCAGGCGCGCGAGCTGCTCGGGGTCAAGGACCGGCGCTCGCGCTGAGCCGCCGGCTGTCGCGACTGCCGGCGAGGGGCGACGGCGACGGCATCCAACGGCGGTCGGGGGCCGATCACAGCGGGTGACGGCGACGGCATCCGGGCTGCTCGGGCGCGTCCGAGGTGTGGACGACGGTGGGCAGGCGGGGAATGCATCTCCATAATCACGGGTTATGGCATCCGTGCGCAACGCTTTTGGATTCCCGGCCGTCGTCAACGAGAAGGCCGCCCGTGTCGTGGCCGGCGGGGTCGTGCTGATCACGGCCACCGCGCTGCTGACCGGCTGGCTCTGGCTGAGCGCCGTGCTCGCCGTCGGCTTCGCGCTGCGGGTCGCGGCCGGGCCGCGCTACAGCCCGCTCGGGCAGCTGGCCACCAAGGTCGTGGCCCCGCGGCTGGGTACCCCCAAGCTGGTGGCCGGCCCGCCGAAGCGCTTCGCCCAGACCGTGGGGCTGGTGTTCACCCTGGCCGCCACGGGCTTCCTGGTGGCCGGGCTCCCGGTCGTGACCGTCGGCCTGCTGGCCGTGCTGCTCGTCTTCGCGATCCTGGAGTCGGTGTTCGCGTTCTGCGCCGGCTGCTGGGTCTTCGCCCAGCTGATGAAGGTCGGCCTGGTCCCCGAGGAGACCTGCGCGGCCTGCGCCGACATCTCCCTGCGCACCCGCGAGACCGCGGCCGCCTGAGCCGGGCCCATCGGCGCCCGCGTCGAACGTGCCGCCAGGAGAAGTGTTTCAGCCCCCTATTGGTTGCTCGCCGTGGGTGAGCAACTTTGAAAGTTGCGCCCTGGTGGGAAGCATCCAATAAGGCGCGGGGAGGACTTCTTCCGAGGCGTTTCCGGGAGTTCCCGGCCGGCGTGTGAGGACCCTCACGCTTGCTCCAGTTTGCATCTTGCTAACTAGAGCAAGCACAATGGACTCGTGAGCAAGAATCCGCTGAACGACCTGGGCAGCAGCCTCGGCGAGTACCTGCGCGAACAGCGCACGGCCGCCCGGTTGTCCCTGCGTCAGCTGTCCGAGCTCGCCGGGGTGTCCAACCCCTACCTGTCCCAGATCGAGCGAGGCCTGAAGCGCCCGAGCGCCGAGATCCTCCAGCAGCTCGCGAAGGGGCTGGAGGTCTCCGCCGAGAGCCTCTACGTCAAGGCCGGCATCCTCGACGCCGAGGTCGCGCCGCACACCCCCGCCCATGACGTCCGTGACGCCATCGCCGCGGACCCCGCGCTCACCGCGCGGCAGAAGAAGACGCTCCTCGACATCTACGAGTCCTACGTCGAGGACACCCCCACGGCAACGGCGCCGACCCCCCGAACCCGCAAGACCCCCAGCCCCACGAAGACCCGCACCACCAAGACCCGCAGCACCACGAAGACCCCCAGCTGAACCACCCCGGTACGACCAGAAGGAGACACACCATGTCCGTCATCGAGGACCTCAAGAAGACCGTCGACACCACCCCGTTCTTCGCCGCCGTCGGCGCCACCGACCTCGCGGTCGAGAAGGTGCGCGAGGCTCGCCTGCGCGCCGACAAGGCCCGTGCCGACCTCGCCGTCCGCGCCGAGAAGGCCCGCGTCGAGCTGTCCACCGACCTGGCCCCGGCCAACGTCCAGGCCCGCGCCACCAAGGCCGTCGACGAGGCCAAGGAGATCCCGGCCATCGCCCTCAACCAGACCATGGTCTTCGGCGGCAAGCTGACCGAGGCCTACGACGAGCTCGCCGCCCGCGGCCACAAGCTGGTCAAGCGCATCCAGAACCAGAAGGCCACCAAGGACCTCGTGGCCCAGGCCGACACCACCGTGGCCCAGGTCAAGGGTGCCGTCACCTCCGCCCGCAAGGCGACCGCCGACATCGAGCGTTCCGCCAAGGCCACCATCACGACCGCCCGCAAGGAGGCCGCGAAGGTCGTCACCGTCGTCGGCGGCTCCGTGGTCGAGGAGACCAAGGTCGTCGAGGCCGAGGTCACCAAGTCGGCCAAGGCCACCCGTACCGCGGCCAAGCGCACGAGCACGACGACCAAGAACGCCACCAAGAAGGCCGCCACCTCGGCCAAGGGCGCCACGACCAGCGTTCGCAAGACCGCCGTCGCCGCCGAGAAGGCCACCGAGAAGGCTGCCGAGAAGGTCGGCCACGAGCCCAAGCACGTCGCCAAGCCGGAGACCCCGGCCGCCAGCTGAGCTCACCCCCACCACGTCGGCCACACGCCGACCACCCGTCACCGGGTTCCACCCCTTTCCCGGTGACACCCCGACGACCGGGGCCGGCTACCGGCCCCGGTCGTTCGGCGTCCCGGCTCGGTGACCACGGCGGATGCCGGCCGCCCACGGAGCCCGGATGCCGCCCACCCACCACGGCGGATGCCGGCCGCCCACCGCACGCGGATAGGGTCGGCCACGTGCCCGACCAGACCGCATCCGCCCGCATCGCCGCCACCCCGCCAGCCCTGGCCGACGCCCCCGTGGTCGCCCACGTGACGCGCGGCGGGTTCGTGGAGTCGGCCCACCGCGGCAGCATCGCGGTGACCGGCCCGGACGGCGCGGTGACGCACGCCTGGGGCGACCCGGCCGACCCGGTCTTCCCGCGCTCGTCGAACAAGCCGATCCAGGCCGTCGCCATGCTCCGCGCCGGCCTCACCCTGCCGCCCCAGCACCTGGCCCTGGCCTGCGCCAGCCACTCCGCCCAGCCGTTCCACCTGGACGGGGTGCGCGACATGCTCGCCGCCGCCGACCTCTCCGAGGCCGACCTGCAGAACACCCCCGACCTGCCCTACGACGCCGACGAGCGCGACATCTGGATCGCCGCCGGGCGCACCGCCCGCCCGCTCGCCCAGAACTGCTCCGGCAAGCACGCCGCCATGCTCGTCACCTGCACGCTCAACGGCTGGGACCTCAGCACCTACCTCGACCCCGAGCACCCGCTGCAGCAGCTGATGGCCGACACCCTGGCCGACCTCGCCGGTGAGCCGGTCGCGGCCACCGCGGTCGACGGCTGCGGCGCCCCCGTCATGGCGATCTCGCTGGCCGGACTGGCCCGGGCCTTCGGCCGGATCTCCTCCGCCGAGCCCGGCACCCCCGAGCACGAGGTGACCGCCGCGATGCGCGCCTTCCCCGAGTACGTCGGCGGCACCCGGCGCGACGTCACCGCGCTGATCCGGGGCACCGAGGGCCTGATCGGCAAGGACGGTGCCGAGTCGGTGCACGCCGTCGGCCTGGCCGACGGGCGCGGCATCGCGCTGAAGATCGCCGACGGCGCCCAGCGCGCGCGGCCGGTCGTGCTGGCGGCGGTGCTCCGCCGGCTGGGCGTGCAGTCCACCGCCTACGCCCGCCTCGAGGACGCCCCGATCCTGGGCCACGGCCACCCGGTCGGCGCGGTCGTCGCCGTCGGCATCGAGGAGTGAACCGCTCGTGAGAGCCGTGCTGCAGCGGGTCTCGCGGGCCTCGGTCACGGTCGACGGAGAGGTCGTCGGCGCTCTGACCCGGCCCGGGCTGCTCGCCCTGGTCGGCGTCACCCACGACGACGGGCCCGAGCAGGTCGCGACGATGGCCCGCAAGATCGCCGACCTGCGCATCCTGCGCGACGAGCGCTCGGTGCTCGACGAGGGCGCCGCGGTGCTCGTCGTCAGCCAGTTCACCCTCTACGCCGACACCCGCAAGGGCCGCCGGCCCTCGTGGAACGCCGCCGCGCCAGGGCCGGTCGCCGAGCCCGTCGTCGAGCAAGTCGTCGCGGCCCTGCGGGCCCGTGGGGTCGAGGTGCACACCGGCCGGTTCGGTGCCCACATGGAGGTCGAGCTGGTCAACGACGGACCGGTGACGATCATCCTGGACGTCTGACGCCTAGGCTTGACCCATGTCCTCGCTCGCGCAGCTCCAAGTGTGGATCGTCCTGGGCCTGTCGGTCGTGGCCCTCGGCGTCGAGCTCTACGCGCTCGTCGACTGCCTGCGCCGCCGCGCCGACGCCTTCGTCGCGGCCGGGAAGCGCACCAAGCAGTTCTGGCTGCTCGTCACCGGCGTGGCCGCCCTGCTGGGCGTCGTCGGGCTGGGCCGCGGGCTCGGCATCCTCGCGATCGTCGCGATCGTCGCGGCCGGCGTCTACCTCGCCGACGTCAAGCCGGCCCTCGACCAGGTCATGGGTCGCGGCCAGGGCAACCAGGGCCCCTACGGCCCCTGGTGACCCACCCCGGGTGACGCCGCACCTGCACCCGGCGCCACGGCATCCCAGCCCAGCGTCAGCTCGCCCAGCCGCCAGCGTGACGGCCCGTCGAGAACCGGCCACCCGGCATCGCGCATCGCGCCTGCCGTGGCGATGAACCGCTGCCGGATGCCGTAGGCCGCCTGCGGCGCCTGCCTGGCCCACGCCTCGTCGAGGTCGGTGAGCAGCCGGTGCACACCCTCCCCGGGCACGTTGCGGTGGATCAGCGCCTTCGGCAGCCGCTCGGCGACCACCCCGGGCCGCTCCAGCCCGCGCAGCCGCCAGCTCAGCGACAGGCTGACCGGGCCGGTGGCCGTCACCGCCACCCAGGTCGCCAGCCGGCCGAGCTCGTCGCAGGTGCCGTCGACGAGCAGGCCGTCGGGGGCCAGCCGCGCGACGGTGGTCGCCCACGCGTCGGCCACCTGCGACTCGTCGTACTGGCGCAGCACGTTGAACGCCCGCACCACCACGGGGCGGGCACCGCCGGGCAGCGGCACCTCGAACCCGCCGACGGCGAACCGCAGCCCCGGGCGCTCCAGCGGGAGGGCGGCCGCGACCCGGGCCGGGTCGATCTCGATGCCCACGACCTCGACGTCCGTGCGCACCCGTCGCAGCCGGTCGTGCAGCTCGAGCGCGGTGACGGGGGAGGCGCCGTAGCCGAGGTCGACCACCACCGGGGCCGCCGCGCTGCGCCGGAGCCGCCACGACTGCGGCCCGGCGAGCCAGCGGTCGCAGCGGCGCAGCCGGTTCGGGTTCGTCGTCCCCCGGGTGATGACCCCGGCGGGTCGCGGCTGCGGCACGGGGCCCAGCGTAGGACGGCTTACCCTGAAGGGGTGCGTGAGTGGTGGCGGGAGCGGTCTCGGGAGGGCCAGGTCAGCCTCTCGATGGTGGCCCTGGTCGTCTCGCTGCTCGCAGCCCTGTCCCTCGGCCTCACCTCGTGGGTGCCCCGGGTGCTCGAGCGCGACATCGGGGTGGCCGACGTCGCGCCGGGCCTGCTCGAGGTCGCCCAGGACGCCCGTGGGGTGCAGTCCCTCGGCGCCGGGCTGTCGGTGGCCCTCTACGACTCCGGATTCCGGCTGGCCCGTGGCAGCACGGTGCTCGCCGACACGGTGACCCGCGGCGCCCCCGTCACGGCCGTGATGGGCAGCCTCGACGAGGTCAACGGCCACCCCCGCGAGCAGGTCACGAGCACGCTCATGCACGTGCGGATCGACGCCGTGCGCCGGGTGAAGGACATCGTCCGCTACAGCGGCGTGGTGCACGACGCCACGACGAGCAAGCCGCTGCGCATCGACTTCCAGCCGATCGACGGCCGGATCCGGATGGATGCCGCGGTCCCCGGCGCCGACGCGGTCGCCATCCACCTCGACTGGCGGCCGGCGACCCGCGGCATCGCCCCGGCCCTGCCCGAGCGCAACCTGCGCGAGCGCGCCTACTGGGTCGACCCCAGCGTGGTCGAGCAGCCGGCCTTCACCTGGGTGCTCGGCACCGACGTGTCGATCGGGCCGGTGCAGGTGCCGCGGGCCGTCGACCTGCGCCAGGACGGCCGGATCGCGGTGCACGTCTGGGCGCCTCGGGCCGTGGTCACCGTCACGGACACACCGCGGGATGCCGTGACAGACTCGAACGCATGAGCACGCCCCCCACCCCCGCCCGCCTCCAGCGGGTCGCGATGGTCACCGTGCACACCTCCCCGCTCGCGCAGCCGGGCGAGGGCGACGCCGGCGGCATGAACGTGTACGTGCTCGAGGTGGCCCGCCAGCTGGCCCGCCGCGGCATCGCCGTCGACCTCTTCACCCGCACCACGAGCGCCTCCCAGCCGGCCGTGGTCGAGGTGGAGCCGGGCGTCGTCGTGCGGCACGTCCCGGCCGGGCCCTACGAGGGCCTGTCCAAGGAGGACCTGCCGGGTCAGCTCTGCGCCTTCGCCGCCGGCATGATGCGGGTCGCCGCGCACGCCCCGCCGGGCTACTACGACCTGGTGCACTCGCACTACTGGCTCTCCGGCCAGGTCGGCTGGCTCGCCGCCGACCGCTGGGGCGTGCCGCTGGTGCACACCATGCACACGATGGCCCGGGTCAAGAACCTGCACCTGGCCGACGGCGACCTGCCCGAGCCGATGGGTCGCGAGATCGGCGAGGCCCAGGTGGTCGAGGCCGCCGACCGGCTGGTGGCCAACACCGAGCGCGAAGCCCAAGAGCTCGTCGAGCTCTACGACGCAGACCCCGACCGGGTCGCCGTCGCCGAGCCGGGGGTCGACCTCGCCGTCTTCAGCCCCGGGTCGCAGCTCGAGGCGCGGGCCGCCGTCGGCGTCCCCTCGGACGCCGTGCTCCTGCTCTTCGTCGGCCGCATCCAGCCGCTCAAGGCCCCCGACGTCCTCGTCAAGGCCGCCGCCGAGCTGGTGCGCCGGCGCCCCGACCTGCGCTCGCGGGTCGTGGTGGCGATCCTGGGCGGGGCCAGCGGCACCGGCGTGCGCAACCCGATGGGGCTGACCGAGCTCGCCGAGCAGCGCGGCATCGCCGACCTGGTGCGCTTCGTGCCGCCGGTCGACCGGCCCACCCTGGCCCAGTGGTACCGCGCGGCGGACGTCCTCGCCGTCCCCTCGCACAACGAGTCGTTCGGGCTGGTCGCCGTCGAGGCCCAGGCCTGCGGCACCCCGGTCGTGGCCGCCAACGTCGGTGGCCTGCCCACCGCGGTCGGCAGCGCCGGCATCCTCGTCGACGGGCACGACACGGCCGACTGGGCCACCGCGATCGCCGGGGTCGTGCTCGACCCCGACCGCCGGGCCGGCCTGTCCCGAGCGTCCGCGGAGCACGCCGCCGGCTTCGGCTGGGCGCGCACCGCCGAACGCCTCGCGGAGGTCTACACCGACGCGATGGCCCGGCCCCGCGAGGCGTCGATCAACGATGCCGAGACGCTCACCGGCATCCCCCAGGCGGTCATCCCGTGACCGATCGCGCCGCCGTCGCGGGGGTCGTCGAGGCCTACCTCGCCGAGTCCGGGCACGACTGGGAGCCGGGCGCGCGTGACGACGAGTTCGTCGTCACCCTGCCGGGCGAGAAGAAGCTCAAGACGGTGGCCTCGGTCGTCGTGTCCGACACGGCCCTGTCGGTGTCGGCGTTCGTCATCCGCAACCCCGACGAGAACCACACCGAGGTCTACCGCTTCCTGCTGCGCCGCAACCTGCGGCTGCCCGGCCTCGCCTACGCGGTCGACAAGTCCGGCGACGTCTTCGTCACCGGCCGCATCCCGGCCGCGGGCGTCGACGCCGAGACCCTCGACCAGCTGCTCGGGGTCGTGCTCTCCGCGGCCGACGAGCCGTTCAACGAGCTGCTCGTCATGGGCTTCCTCAGCTCGATGCGCAAGGAGTGGGAGTGGCGCGTCTCGCGCGGCGAGAGCCTGCGCAACCTCGAGGCGTTCCGCACCATCCTGGCCCGTCCCGGCGACCCCGGTCCCGCGGAACAGCCCGCCTGACCCCGCCCGCGGCGGGTGGCTAGGCTGGCGGCATGACGGCACACACGCTCATCCTGCTGCGTCACGGCGAGTCCGACTGGAACCAGAAGAACCTGTTCACCGGGTGGGTCGACGTCGACCTCACCGAGAAGGGCCGTGCCGAGGCGGTGCGCGGTGGCCACCTGATGGCGGATGCCGGGCTGCTCCCCGACGTCGTGCACACCTCGGTGCTGCGCCGCGCGATCACGACGGCCAACCTCGCGCTCGACGCGGCCGACCGGCACTGGATCCCGGTGCGCCGCAGCTGGCGGCTCAACGAGCGGCACTACGGCGCGCTCCAGGGCCTCGACAAGGCAGCGACCCGCGACAAGTACGGCGACGAGCAGTTCATGCTGTGGCGCCGCAGCTTCGACACCCCGCCGCCGCCGATCGAGGCCGGCAGCGAGTTCGACCAGACCGGCGACCCGCGCTACGCCGGGGTCGACGTGCCGCTCACCGAGTGCCTCAAGGACGTCATCCCGCGGATGATGCCTTACTGGGAGAACGAGATCCAGGCCGACCTCACCGCAGGCCACACGGTGCTCGTCACCGCCCACGGCAACTCGCTGCGTGCGCTGGTCAAGCACCTCGACGGCATCAGCGACGATGACATCGCCGGGCTGAACATCCCCACCGGCATGCCGCTGGTCTACCGGCTCGGCGACGACTTCATGCCGACCGGCCCGGGCGAGTACCTCGACCCCGAGGCCGCTGCTGCCGCCGCCGCCGCGGTCGCGAACCAGGGTCGCTGACCCCCACCCACCCGGTCGTCACCGCACCCGCGGCCACAGGTCGCGCGGGTCGCGGCGTCTCAGCAACGTCTCCCACCCGCCCAGGCGTCGTCCGCGCCGGTCCCAGATGACCAGCCGGTAGAGCGCGGCCCGCCGCGCGTCCGCGATCTCCAGCACCCCGGTGCCGTCGCGCAGCGCAGTCACCTCGGAGGCCGGGTAGGTGTTGGATGCCGTGCCGATCAGCTGGGCGCGCGCCGCGCCGGGAGCCACCACGAGGAACCGGCTCACGCCGCTGCTGAACCCCGGCAGGCGGGTCGCGAAGGGCGCGGCCACGTCGGCCGCACCGATGACCCGGGTGGTCTCGAGGTCGACCGGGCCGACCTCGCCTCGACCGTCGCCGACCACCCGGACCGTGCGCAGCAGGGCGTCGTTCGGCAACCTGGTGAGGGCGACCACGACCCGTCCGCGCCCGACCCGCTCGCCCTGCTCCGCCGGCACGAGCACGTCGCCGGCCACGGGCGCCTCGAGCGCCACCGTGCTGCGCACCGTCGAGGCCGGCAGGCCGGTGCACGCGGCCACGAACGGACCGAGGTCCACGAGGAGCGGCTTCGCCAACGGGGCCGACGGGTCGGGTTCGGGGAGCCCCAGGGGCGCGGCCCCGAGCGGCCCGCCGTCGTAGCCGTCGACCCGCACCCTGAAGGTCGGGGGCATCAGCCCACGGATCGGCACCGCGGCCACCCCGTTGTCCAGTGGCAGCTCGGTCCACTGGCGGCTGACCCCGCCGTTGCGCTCGTACGAGACCAGCGGCGAGTACGAGGCCTCGAGCACGAGGGGCCGGGCGAGCAGCAGCACGGCGCCGGCGCCGTCCTCGTCGGCGACACCCGCCTCGACGGCGAGGGCCACGACGTCGTCCACCAGCGCCACCCGGTCGCGGACCAGCTCGACCGTCGTGAGCGAGGCCGGGTCGGCGCCGCGCGAGCCTGCCCACATCCGCACCAGGGTGCCGCCGGACCCGCTGCCGTCGGCCGGCCCGGCGACGACGACCCGCTGGCCGGCCAGGTCGTCGGCCCAGAGCAGCCGGGCCCGCGGGGAGGCGCTCGCGACGAGCGCGGCAACCCCGGCATCGGCCGCCAGGCGACCGCGGGCCGGCCAGGTGTTGGTCGACGTCCAGGCCGGGTCGCCGGGGCGCGGCGGCAGCGGGGCGGCCTCGGAGGTCGCGCCGCTCATGACCGCGTCGACGGCCCAGGCGGTTACGACCCCGGCGGCCAGGGTGGCCCCGGTGCCGAGCAGGACCGAGCGGCGACGCACCTGCCGGTGGCGCTGCCCGACCAGGGCCGCGACGTCCGGCGGGTCGGTGAGGTCGTCGAGCAGCCGGCCGAGGGCCTCGTCGAGGTCGCGGTCGAAGGCCCACTCGGCGGGCTCCCACCCGGCCGCCGCACGCGCGCCGGTGTGCGCGGCGAGGAGGCGGCGACGCACCGCGAGGTCGGCGACGCGGACGGTGGCGGGCGGCATCCCGAGCAGGTCGCCGACCCGCCCCGGGTCCAGGCCCCACACGGTCGCGGCCGCGAGCGCCGCCCGCTCGAGCGGGGTGGCGCGCCGCACCACCGGCAGCAGGGCGGCCACGGCGAGGTCGTCCGGCTCGTCCCGCGCGCCGGTGTCGTCGGGCCCCGGCCGGGCGTGGTCGTCCGGCCGTGCCGACGGGCGGTGCCGGGTGGCGGCGAGGGCCCCGGTGAGCACCGCCTGCCGGGCCTCGGCGCCCGGCATCCCCTCGTCGACCAGCCGGCCCCACCGCCCGTGCAGGTCGGCGAGCGCCTCGGCGGTGACCCGGCGGGCCGTCGGCCCGTCGAGGGTGACCAGGTGCGCCACCGGCTCGAGGTCGGCCCACCTCGCGACGACGAAGTCGCGGAAGTCCTCCTCGGCGGTGGCCGTCATCAGAACAGGGTCTGCTCGCCGGGGAACAGGTCGAGGAGGTCGCGGCCGGTGCGGGGGACGCCGGTGCCGATCCGGTGCCCTGTGGCGTCGCGCCGCACGAGCCGGAAGGCCGCCGCGTCGTCGGCGTTGACGACGTCGACGACGGCGATGCCACCGGCCCGGGTGCGGGTCACCTTGGACACGGGGTAGGCGTTGGGCGAGGTCGCCAGCAGCTGGACCCGGGTCGCGCCCGGGGCGATGACGAGGTAGCGCCCGACCTGGGGGCGCGCGTCCTCCAACCGCAGGACGACCGGCTCGTCGGCCGGGGTGTCGGCGGGCAGCACGGTCGGTGGCTCGAGGTCGAGCCAGTTGATCCGGGAGCGGCCGTCGTCGACGACGCGCACCGAGCGGATGACGGCCCCGTCGGCCGTCGTCGTGCGCAGCACGCGCACCCCGCCGTCGCCACCCTGCGCGGACATCGCGGTGGGGTCGATGACGCCGCCGCCCACCTTGGCGTCGGTGACGACCTCGGTGCGCACGGTGTCGACCGGGGCGCCGAGGGCGGCGGCGACGAAGCGACGGGTCTGCTCGGCGAAACCCGCCAACGCGTCGGTGCCGCCCTGGTCGACCCAGGTCTGGGCCGACCCGGCGACCGGACCGTCGAACCCGGCGCAGCGCACCCGGAAGGCCGGGCCCTGGTCACCGTCCCAGCGGGTGGCCCCGATCCCGGCCGTCAGCGCCATCGACGTCCAGCGGCGGCCGATGGTGCCTGCCCTGGTCGGGCGCACGGTCGGGGAGTACTGCGCACCGGTGACGGTCGGCCGGGCCAGCACGAGGAGCATGGTGCCGGGGGACAGCGGCAGCGCGAGCGGCACGGCGCCCTGGCCGGCGGCCACGAACGGGCTCTGCAGCGGTACCTCCTGCAAGGTGGCCGGGTCCGCCCGCGCCGGGCCCTGCCAGGCCTGCAGGATGACGTCCTCGGTGCCCGGGTTCAGGGTCGACGAGACCACGACGCGCTGCCCCATCACGTCGTCGGCCCACAGCAGGCGACCGCCGCCGTTGGCCCGGCTGATGACGAGGCCCTGCACGCGGGCGTCCGTGGCGAGTCGACCGCGAGCCGCCCAGCGCGACACGCTGCCCCAGCTGGGGTCGTCGGCGGCGGGTGGGCCGGGCGGGCGCGTGCCGGCCGAGGGGGAGGCACCGCTGGCGGGGGCCGGGCCACGGGCGAACGCGAGCCACCCCACGGCGCCGGCCGCGACCGCGGCGGCGCCACCCGCCACGACCGACCGCCGGCGCACGGAGCGGCGGCGGTCCTCGACGAGGGCGGCGGGGTCGGGCGGGTCACCCTGGCCGGCGAGCAGGTGCTCGACCACGGCGTCGAGGTCGACGTCCAGGGCCCAGTCCGCGGGGGCGAGACCCTCCGCCACCCGCGCCGAGTCGTGGGCGGCGCCGAGGCGACCGCGCAGGGCGGTGGCGCGCTCGCGGACCTCGCCCACCGGCATCCCGAGCAGGTCGGCCACCTCGTCGGGCCCGGCTGCCCAGACCGACCCCGCGCCCACGAGGGCCCGTTCGAGGGGGGTGGCCGC
>DASSQL010000172.1:0-5920 GCA_035702525.1 Ornithinibacter sp.
GGTTCAGCGCGACGTTCCGACCACGCTCGGGAAGCTTGCGGGTGTGAAGTCGGTCAAGGCTTCGCGTAAGGCGAGCGCCGGGCTCGGCGTCATCCAGTCGACAACGGGGGCCTTTCCGCTCACCATCTGTGACACCCAGGCGAAGGCCATCATGTCAAGGGCCATCAGCTCGCCGTATCCGATCGAGGTCATCGACGTCGACAAGGTGTGGAAGGCCGACTGCTCCTCCAAGAACGGTTCCGGCAACTGGGGCTGGCTCGACTGCGGGGGCAACGGCACTCCGGGCATCGTCGACGCCATCCTCAACGGCTGCGACCTCGACCTCACCCTGACGGGCACCCCGCCGACGATCACTGCCGACGGGCAGCCGGGTAACAAGATCAACGCCGGCCCGATCCGCAGCGCCATCGACGCGGTGAAGAACCAGATAGTTGCCTTTCCTGTCTATGACAAAGTTGCGGGCAAAGGAGCCGGCACGGAGTACCGCGTGGTCGGCTTCATCAACCTGAAGTTCATCGATTACGACAAGGACGGGAACATCACCGTCCAGTACGTCAGCTACAGCCCGGTCGGTTCGATCAACCCCAACTGCGGTATCGGTGGCCCAGGCTGTGCGACGTTCAACAACTACGGCATCGGTCTCGGTAGCTGACCCCGCCGCTCTCCGCTTCTTCGCCAGAGAGTGAGGACGGGGTCGTTCCGCGACCTTTGCCCACTCGCGACGTTCAGTCGCGGAGGAGCTCCCAGTGCAGGGCGTCGACCGCCCGGCCGCCGGGCAGCACGTCGGCCGCCGTCTCACGGCCCCAGATGGTGAACCCCAGCCGGTCGAGCACCGTGTTGCTCGCGACGTTGTCCTCCGCCGTCTGCGCGACCAGCCGGCGCATCCCCAGCCCGCCGTCGGTGCGCGGCGCGAACGCGTGCGCGACCAGCGCCCGTGACCCGGTGGTGGCGACGCCCCGGCCCCGCCCGCTCGGCACCACCTGGTAGCCGAGCTCGGCCGTGTCGTCGTCGAGGGTGCCCTCGGTGACGAAGACGAGGACCTCGCCCAGCGCGGCATCCGTCGTGCTGTCGGCCGCGCACCAGCTGAGCACTTTGCCGAGCGACATCTGCTCTCGCCGGATCATCAGCCACTCGGGGAAGGTGTCGGCGTCGAGCACGCCGCGCGCGGGCATGTAGTGCTCGGGCTGGTCGCGGGGCTCCAGCGCCTCGATGTCGCGGTCGCGCCAGGGCCGCAGCCGGATGCCGTGCCCCTCCTCCGCCGCGAGCACCGGTACGTCCTCCCACGGTGTGCGGGGCTCCATGACGTCGTCCGCGCCGAGGCTGGCCCGCCAGACGTCGAGGGCCGGGCCGGTCGGGTCGTCGGGGTCGGGGTGCGACTGCGGGATGGTGCCGTGGTGGGTGAACCCGCACGACCACGCCACCCGCCACGAGGCGAAATTGCCCCGCACGGCCAGCCAGTGCACCCGGGTGCCGCCCTCGCCGAACCACCAACGGCAGGCCAGCCGCACCGCGCCGGCCATCAGCCCGGACCCGCGTGCCCCGGGGTGCAGGGCGAAGCCGACCTCGGCCACCCCTCCGCCCCCGGGACGGAGGTCGATCGTGCCGAGGTAGCGGCCGGTGAGGTCGTCGGCATCCGTGACCGCCCACCGGCGCACGCCCCCGGGTGCGGACCAGTCCCGCTCGATCTCGGCCAGGAAGTCCCGGGCCTCCTCGATGCCGTACGGCCGCGGGACCGTGGTCCAGCGCATCGTCTCGGCGTCGGTCGACTGCTCCACGATCCGCGCGGCGTCGTCGGGGCGGTGGGCACGCAGCCGCACCACCCCGTCGGTGAGCTCGGGCACGCAGCCCGGGAACGGCATACCGGTCATTCCTCCACCCAACCACCTGCGGGGGTGGGCGGGGAACTCGGGCGCTCACGTGCCACGTTGCCCCTGCGGGTGCCTGTTGCCGGGTCGGTCGGGCGCCCCGGGCTCGACTACCCTAGGCAGGTCCGGTCGAGCGACCGTCATGCTGTCACGCCAAGGGAGTCCCACTCGTGAAGATCGTCGAGAAGCTGTTGCGCGCCGGTGAGGGGCGCATCCTCAAGAAGCTCGACAACATCGCGGCACAGGTCAACGCCATCGAGGAGGACTTCGAGAAGCTCACCGATGCCGAGCTGCGCGCGGAGACCGACGTCTTCAAGAAGCGCCTCGCCGACGGTGAGACCCTCGACGACATCCTCCCCGAGGCGTTCGCCGCGGTCCGCGAGGCCAGCAAGCGCACCCTGGGCAAGCGCCACTTCGACGTGCAGATCATGGGTGGGGCGGCCCTGCACCTGGGCAACGTCGCCGAGATGCGCACCGGTGAGGGCAAGACCCTGGTCGCGACCCTGCCGGCCTACCTCAACGCGCTCACCGGCAAGGGCGTGCACGTCATCACGGTCAACGACTACCTCGCCGAGTACCAGTCCGAGCTGATGGGCCGCGTGCACCGCTTCCTCGGCCTCGAGACCGGCTGCATCCTCGCCGCGCAGACGCCCGAGCAGCGCCGCGCCGAGTACGCCAAGGACATCACCTACGGCACCAACAACGAGTTCGGCTTCGACTACCTGCGCGACAACATGGCGTGGTCGACCGAAGAGCTCGTGCAGCGCGAGCACCACTTCGCGATCGTCGACGAGGTCGACTCGATCCTCATCGACGAGGCCCGCACGCCGCTGATCATCTCCGGCCCGGCCGACCAGCCCACCAAGTGGTACACCGAGTTCGCCAAGATGGTCGCCCGACTCGAGCGCGGCGAGCTCGAGAGCGGCCGCGGCGACTACGAGGTCGACGAGAAGAAGCGCACCGTCGGCGTGCTCGAGCGCGGCATCGAGAAGGTCGAGGACCACCTCGGCATCGAGAACCTCTACGAGTCGGCCAACACCCCGCTCATCGGCTACCTCAACAACGCCATCAAGGCCAAGGAGCTGTTCCAGCGCGACAAGGACTACGTCGTGCTCAACGGCGAGGTGCTCATCGTCGACGAGCACACCGGGCGCATGCTGGCGGGCCGCCGCTACAACGAGGGCATGCACCAGGCCATCGAGGCCAAGGAGGGGGTGCAGATCCAGAACGAGAACCAGACCCTCGCGACGATCACCCTGCAGAACTTCTTCCGGATGTACGACAAGCTCTCCGGCATGACCGGCACGGCCATGACCGAGGCCTCCGAGCTCAACTCGATCTACAAGCTCGGCGTGGTGCCGATCCCCACGAACCAGCCGATGATCCGCCTCGACAAGGCCGACCTCGTCTACCGCACCGAGGAGTCGAAGTACAAGGCCGTCGTGGCCGACATCGTCGAGCGCCACCAGCAGGGCCAGCCGGTGCTGGTCGGCACCATCTCGGTGGAGAAGTCGGAGTACCTCTCCGAGCAGCTGCGCCGCAACGGCGTGCCCCACGAGGTGCTGAACGCCAAGCACCACGAGCGTGAGGCCGCGATCGTCGCGGATGCCGGGCGCAAGGGCGCCGTCACCGTCGCCACCAACATGGCCGGCCGAGGCACCGACATCATGCTCGGCGGCAACCCGGAGTTCCGGGCCATCGCCGCCCTCAAGGAGCGTGGGCTCGACCCGCACGACACCCCGGAGGAGTACGAGGCGGCCTGGGACGAGGCGCTCGCCACCGCCGAGTCCGCGGTCGCCACCGAGCACGCCGAGGTCACCGAGCTCGGCGGTCTGTACGTGCTGGGCACCGAGCGCCACGAGTCGCGCCGCATCGACAACCAGCTGCGTGGCCGGTCGGGCCGCCAGGGCGACCCGGGTGAGTCGAGGTTCTACCTCTCGCTCGAGGACCACCTGATGCGGCTGTTCAACGCGAACCTGGTCGACCGGGTCATGACGACGGCCAAGCTCGAGGACGACCAGCCGATCGAGTCCAAGCTGGTGTCCCGCTCGATCCAGTCGGCACAGGCCCAGGTCGAGGCGCAGAACTTCGAGATCCGCAAGAACGTGCTCAAGTACGACGACGTGCTCAACCGCCAGCGCACCGTCATCTACGAGGAGCGCCGCCGGGTCCTCGAGGGCGAGGACCTGCACGAGCAGCTGCGCTTCTTCGTCAACGACGTCATCGAGGGCTACGTCGACGCCGAGACCGCCGACGGCTTCCCCGAGGACTGGAACCTCGAGCGGCTGTGGACGGCCCTGCGCGGGCTGTACCCCGTGACGCTCGACGCCGACCAGGTCGTCGAGGCCGCCGGTGGCCGCGGTGCCCTGACCAACGAGAAGCTCAAGGAGGAGATCCTCTCCGACGCCCACCACGCCTACGACCAGCGCGAGGAGGCCCTCGGCTCCGAGGTCATGCGCGAGGTCGAGCGGCGGGTCATGCTCTCGGTGCTCGACCGCAAGTGGCGCGAGCACCTCTACGAGATGGACTACCTCCAGGAGGGCATCGGCCTGCGCGCGAT
This sequence comes from Ornithinibacter sp., assembly GCA_035702525.1. Taxonomy (GTDB): domain Bacteria; phylum Actinomycetota; class Actinomycetes; order Actinomycetales; family Dermatophilaceae; genus Fodinibacter. Next base: position 4,426 of record DASSQL010000172.1, read on the forward strand.
GGCCCAGCGCGACCCGCTCGTCGAGTACCAGCGCGAGGGCTTCGCCCTGTGGAACACGATGAACGAGGCCGTGCGCGAGGAGTCGGTCGGGCTGCTCTTCCACGTCGACGTCTCGGTCGACCAGCCGGTCGAGGAGGCTCCTCCCGCCATCGAGCCGGTGCACGTCTCGCAGATGCTCGGTGCGATGTCCGGCGCGGGTGCGGCGACCGCCGACCGCAGCGACGCGATGCCGTCCGGCCCCCAGGACGACCGCGCTCCGGTGGGTGCCGGGTTCGGGTCGGGTGGCGAGGGTGCCCGCAAGGTGGCCGTGTCGGGTGTCGGCGTCGGCCGCCCCCGCACCGACCACCTGCACTACACCGCCCCCAGCGAGACCGGCGGGGTCGACGAGCGCGACGAGGGTGCCCCGGCATCCACGTCCGACCTCAGCGACGACCAGCTGGCCAACACCCCGAAGAACGCCCCGTGCCCGTGCGGCTCGGGCAAGAAGTTCAAGATGTGCCACGGGCGTCGCTGACCCGAGCTGCACCTGGAGGGCCCCGCCGCGGACGACGTCCGCCGCGGGGCCTTCTGCGTCGCCCGGGGCGGGTCTAGAGTCCTGCCATTCCCGGGCAGCAGGGCTCGGGTGCGGGGGAGGGGCGCGCGATGAGGCCACGGACGGTGGGGCTGCTCGTGGTGGGGGTCGTCGCTGCGCTGGTGGCTACGGGATGCGGGTCGGCCGACCCACCGGCCGGGGCGTCGTCCAGTGGTGGCGGCAGCGCGAGCGGGTCGGCCTCGGCCTCGGCGTCGCCGTCGTCCGATGCGAAGGGCCGGGCCACGGCCGCGACGACCAAGGCACTGCTGCCCGCCGAAGGCTTCGCCAAGATCGGGTTGAAGGTCGACGACCAGCCGGAGACGACCAGGTGGGACTGGTTCGACACCTGCCGACCGACCCTGCCGTCGGAGTCGCGGCAGGTCGTCGGCACCCACGGCACGTGGAAGCGGCAGGGCTTCGTGGTGAGCCAGACCGTGGTCGCGTACCCGGACGGTGTCGCCGAGCAGCTCGTCGCGCAGGTCGAGAAGGCGGTCGACTGCCGCACCTACGCCACCCGCGAGGGCACCTGGAGTGGCATCACGACACTCGACCTCCCCGACCTGGCCGCCGCCGACGCCCAGTACGCGTGGTGCATGACCCTGCGGTCGAAGCGCCTGACGAGCTGTCACTCGGTGGTCGCCGCGCAGGACCTGGTCAGCAGCCTGTGGGTGCTGTCCGAGGATGCCGGGAAGGCCAAGGAGGGTCTGGCTGCGCTGACCGGGCTGGCCGCGAGACGGATCGAGGCCCAGGTGAGCTGACCCCGGTGGCTGGGCTCACCCCTGTCGGGTGACCCCGGGGCGTGTTTACGGGCAGCCCCTGACGCTTCGCACCTGCGACCGGTACCGTGCCGGAACAGGAGGCCTCCGAGAGACAAGGACGCGGGTGTCCAAGGAGCTGACGACGTCAGGACGACCGGTCGCGGCC
>DASSQL010000173.1:0-12593 GCA_035702525.1 Ornithinibacter sp.
GCTCGAGCAGTACATCGCCGAGGGGCAGGTGCGCGAGTCGGTCAACGCCGGCGCCGACCTGGCCCGGCTCACCGCCACCGAGACGACGCGCACCATGGACTGCCTCGACTGCCACAACCGGGTCGGGCACGACTCGCCGACCGCCGACCGGGCGGTCGACGCCGCCCTGGCCGACGGCTCGATCAGCCCGACCCTGCCCTACGTCAAGCGCAACGGCGTCACCCTCCTCACGAACACGTACGCCACCGACGCCGAGGGTCGGGCCGCCATCAGCAGGCTGTCCGACTTCTACGCGACGAAGTACCCGCTGGTCGCGAAGAACCAGGCGGGCGACATCGCCGCGGCGACCCGCGAGCTCACGGCGATCTTCGACCAGACCGTCACCACGCACATGAACACCCGCAGCGGCACGTACCCCAACAACCTGGGCCACCAGGCCTCCCCCGGCTGCTTCCGCTGCCACGACGGGGCGCACTACAAGGTGGTCAAGGGACACGTGACGAAGGAGACCATCCCGTCCACCTGCGAGACCTGCCACACCGCGCCGCAGGGCTCCAAGACCGTCGCCAACGTGCCGCTCGGCACCCGCCCGGCCGACCACACGGACCCGCTGTGGGTGTTCGACCACCGGGTCGTGGCCGGCAGCACCTCGGCCAACCCCGCCACCTGCGGTGTCTGCCACGCGACCAGCTACTGCGAGAACTGCCACAAGAGCGGCGCCATCAAGGTCAGCCACGACCAGATGCTCTACAACCACGCGAAGTCCGTCACCGCCGCCGGCAGCACGACCGCCTGCGCCGTGTGCCACCAGCAGGCGTACTGCGCCGAGTGCCACAAGGACGACGTGCTGCCCCGGTCGAACGCCCACCTCCCGTCCGGAGGGAGCTGACGATGACCAGCACCCGTCCCCACGCCGAGGACCGTGAGGTCTGGCTCGGGGTCCACGAGGCGAGCGAGATGCTCGGTGTCTCGACCGCGACGCTGCGGCGATGGAGCGTGGCCGGGAAGATCGAGACCTTCACGACCCCGGGTGGTCACCGCCGGTACGCCCGCTCGACACTCGAGCACCTGCTGCCACGGGCGGCCGGTGGCGAGCAGTCGCTCGCGTCGCTCGGCGGCTCGGCCGACCGGGTGGTCGAGGTGCTGCGGGCCAACATCGCGGCCGTCTGCCCCGACGTCTCGTGGCTCGACGGTGCCGACCAGCAGACGCTCTCGGGGCTGGCCCTCGCCGGACGGGCCATGGTCGACGGCGTGCTCGGGTACGTCGACGGGGCTTCTCGCCGGGAGCGGGAGGCTGCGCTGGCGCCTGCCCTGCGGGCCGCCGAGCTGCACGGGCGGCTCGCCGAGCGCCGGGGCGGGAACCTCGGCGAGACGGTCGCGACCTTCCAGCGCTGCCGCAGCCTGCTCCTCGACCTGCTCGGCGAGCTGGCCTGCCGGCACGGTCTGGGCACCCCAGCGGCGACGCGGATGCTGGCTCGCGCCAACGATGCCGGCGACCGGTTGGTCGTCGCCCTCGTCTCGGCGCACACCGGCGCCTCGCAGGCCCGCGCCGCCCTGGGGGTCTGACCGCGTACCCGTTCCGCGACGGGGTCGGGGGGCGAAAGGGGTCGGGGGGCGACCGGGGGTCGAGGGTCAGCCGGCGTCGACCGCTCGTGCCGCGTCGGCCTGCTGCGCGAGCAGGTCGGTGAGGCTCGTCATCAGCCCGGCGCGCCGCTCGATGAGCTGCTGGAGCCGCCTGGCCTCGGCCTCGCGCAGGTCGTTCAGCGACTCCAGCGCGTTGGCGAGGTCCCACCGGTCGCGCCGGTACTGGTGCAGCCCCTCCGACTCGATCCTGCTCAGGTCTGCCCACGAGTCGAGCTGCTCGAGGGCCGACTCGCTGGCGTGGGCACCGCTCTCGGCCAGCGCCGCTCCGACGCAGCGGCTGGCGGCCTCGGTGAGCCGGTCGACGGTGCGCAGGTGCTCGGCGGCGCGTTCACCGGCCTCGTCGAGGGCGTGGGCGGCTCCACGGGCGGCCCGCTTCTGCTCGTCGATCGCGTCGACGCTGCGCCGCACGGACTCGAGGTCGTCGCGGGCCGAGCGGGCCGCGGCCTCCAGCACGAGCAGGGCCATGCTCGCGGCGTCGGCGACGGCCAGGAGCTCGGCGATGTGCTCGGGGCCGAGTCGACGGTCGTCGGCAGGGGCCGCCGGACGGCCGTTCACCGGTGGCCCGGCATCGCTCGACGACACCATCACGTCCTCCTCGGCGCGCACCCCTGCGGCGCTCACGCGTCAGAGGCTAGTGGTGTGGCGGCGACGGCGGACCTGCAAGGTGCGTGGGCATTGTGGGGTCAGGGGACGACGTCGGAACGCGCGCGGGACTCGACCCGGATGGTGACGGCGACGCCGAGGTCACGCAGGGCCGGGCCGATCATCGGCAGCTCCGCCTCGCCGACGACGACCACCACGGCGGTACGGCCGTCCGGGGTGCCCGTCCCCGGGGCGAGCCGCCACTCTCGGATGCTGCCCGGCCGGGGGCGGCTGCCGAGGTAGACCGCTGCACGCTCCTGCACCGACCGGTTGCTCAGCGGCACCGACTCCCCCACGCCCTGGTCGTAGGCCGAGTCGTCGAGCGCGTTGGCCGCGCTCAGGGCCGCGCCGTCGGCGACGTCGAGCAGCCGCATCCTCGACAGGTGCGCCGATGTGACGGCCACCGCGCCGGCGACGAGCAGCATCGCGATGAGGGCCAGCCCGAGGATGAACAGGCTGATCGAGCCGTCCTCGTCGCGCGGACGGCCGCTCCGGCCCCGGCGGGCGCCTCCCCAGTCGGTCACGGGAGCCCCCGGAACCGGTCGACGGTGGACAGGTGGCTGGCGCTGACCGGCACGGACAGCGGGATGACGTCGCGCACGAACGAGGGCACCAGCGGCAACGGCACCCGCACCGTCGCGGTGGTCTGGACCCGCCCGTCCGGTCGCAGGCACGGGGTGCCGTCACAGGCGATCGCCAGGCGCCCGGACTCGTCGAAGGCCTGGTCGAGGAACGCGATCCGGGCGGCGGCCTGCGCCCGACCGGCCGCCTCGCCGCCCGTCCCGGCGGTGACGTACGCCCGGCCGGCCTCGCGGGCGGCCTGGCTCACGGCGTACGACCCGGCCTGGACCCGCGCCAGCATCATCACGAGGTAGACGAGCGGGATGAGCATGAGCACCGCGAGCACGACGAACTCGACGACGGCGCTCCCCCGTTCATCGCGAGCGACCCGCTGGCGCGGCATCACTGGGCCTCCAGGAACGCGCGCCCCACCACGTCGAGCCGGTCGCTGGGGCCGAGCAGGCCGAGCACCGGGATCGGGGCCACGACGCGCACCTCGACCACGCGCACTCCCGCGACGACCGACTCATGGCTGCTGACGTGGCGTGCGTACCGCGGTGAGAGCGACTGGCTGATCAGCGCCTCGGTGCGCGACACGCCCTGGCCGGCGACGGCATCCGCTCTGGCTCCGAGCCGCGCGCCCTCGGACGCGCACGAGATGAGCGTGTTGCGGGTGTGCAGGGCCAGGCCGAGCTGGACGACCGCGAGGAACAGCACCACCACGAGCACCGACACCATCGTGAAGTCCGCGACGGCGGCGCCTCGTTCGGCTCGGGTGCACCGCATCGGGTGCGGTCAGCCCCTCACCGAGGCCAGCGCGCTCTGGAACATGTCGATGAGCTGGCCCTTGGCGACGACCCACAGTGCGGTGACGAGGCCGGCGGTCATCAGCGTGATGAGCACCCAGCCGGGCACGTCACCGCGCTCAGCACGTCGCGCGACGGCGTCCAGGCGGCGCGCGGCGACCAGCTGGAGTCGAGCGGACAGGGTGTGGATGATCGACATTCGGTCGGTCCTTCCTGGTCAGAGGGTGAAGCGGAAGAAGGTGAACCCGGGGAACACGGCGAACAGCACCGTGACCGGGAGGATCAGGAAGACGACCGGGACCATCATCGCGATCTCCTTGCGGCCGCCCGCCTCCATGAGCGCTCGACGGCCCTCCTCGCGCACGTCCTGGGCCTGGGCGCGCAACACGTCGGCCAGGGGTGTGCCCCGCTGGACGGCGATGACGACCCCGTCGACGAACCGGCGCAGGCTCGCCAGGCCGGTGCGGTCAGCCAGCCCCTGCAGCGCGGTGGGGAGGTTGGCTCCGGCCCGGGCGTCGGCCAGGCAGCGTCGAAGCTCACCCGCGAGCTCGCCGTGCGAGAGCCGGCAGACCCGCTCGAGCGCGCCGACCGCTCCCTCGCCGGCGCCGACCGCCAGGGCGAGCAGCTCTGCGACGGTAGGGAACTCGGTCAGCATCCGCGCCTCGCGGCGGGTCGCGCGACGGGACAGGAGGTAGTCGGCACCGGTCACCCCCAGCCCCAGCCCGATCGCGGTGAGCATCACGACGGCGACCACACCGGCATCCCGCAGGATGAGCGCGAGCACGCCGACACCCGCGCCGACGACGGCACCCAGCGCGCCCCAGAGCACCTGCTCGGCGCGGAACCGGTCGGCGTCGGCGGCCAGCCCGGCGCGCAGCTGGCGGCGACGCACCGAGTCGGCCCCGCCCATGACCCGCTCGACGACCCCGCCGAGGTCACGGACGACCGGCCCCAGCACGACCCCGAAGGCGCCGCCGGCGGGTCGGCCGTCGTCGAGCAGCCGCGAGGGTCGTGGGGTGTCGCGCAGGTAGGGCAGCACCCGGCCGGCCAGGCCGGGGCGACGGTGCCGGGGCAGCCCCAGCCAGACCAGCGCCAGGCCGAGACCGAGCACGAAGCCGAGCACGGCGCCGCTGCGCGCGAGGCCGCTCACCGCAGCACCCGCTCGTCCTCGGGCAGCCGGCCGATGCGCACCATCGCCCAGTAGGCCACCGCGGTCAGGGCACCCCCGACGGCCAGCACCGCGACGCCGGTCGCGGTGGAGTAGGCCGCCACCGACTCGGGGTTCGTCGAGAGCATGGCCAGCACGGCCCACGGCGCGGCCACCGCGAGCCGGGCGGCGTTGACGGTCCAGGACTGCCGGGTCTCCAGCTCGGCCCGCGTGCGGGCGTCCTCGCGCAGGAAGCCCGACAGGGTGCGCAGCAGGTGGCCCAGGTCGGTGCCGCCGACCTCGCGGGCGATGCGCAGGCTCTCGACGAGCCGGTCGCCCACGGGGTCGCTCAGCCGCTCCTTGAGCCGGTCGAGGGAGTCGTGGAAGCGCCCGGTGAGCCGGTAGTCGTCCGCGAACGCCCGGAACGGTTCGCGCAGCTCGTCCGGGCCACGGGTGCCGAGCTGGGAGAGCGCCTCGGGCAGCGCCATCCCGGCACGGACCCCGGAGGTGATGTTGTCGACGGCATCGGGCCACAGGTCGCGCAACCGCGCCCGACGGCGTCGGGCCCGCGCCCGCACGACACCGATCGGGAGGTAGGCGGCCATCGCCGCGAAGCACACCGCGATCGGCAGCACCCCCACCGTCGCCTGCACCAGGGCCAGCACGAGCAGGAAGGCGATGGCTCCGGCACCCAGGAGGGTGCGCACGGACAGCCCCTGGAAGCCGGCCTGGACGATCTCGTCGGAGAGGCGGTCGAGCGGGCCGGCCCGGTGGGCGCGCGCCACCGGCTGCTCCGGCGGGACCCAGCAGCTCCACCAGACCAGGAACAGCCCCACCCCGAGCAGGAGCCCCAGCAGCAGACCGGTCATCCGACCGCCTGGGCAAGCAGCGCGGACAGGTCGTAGCCGGCCCGTTCGAAGCGGTCGGCGTGCGGAGGGAACCCGTCGGCACGCACCAGGTCGCCGCCGCGACGGACGAAGAGATCGGCGATCTCGACGACGTCACCCTCGACCCGCCCCGGCACCGCGGCGATCTCGCGAACGGTGCGGCGGCCGTCGCGCTCCAGGGCGGCATGCACGACGAGATCGATGGAGGCCGCCACGGTCGGGACGACGAAGCGGGCCGACACGTTCTCGCCGGCCAGCAGCGGGAGCGTGCACATCTTCGTGATGGCCTCGCGCGCGCTGTTGGCGTGGATGGTGCACATGCCCGGCAATCCGGAGTTCAGGGCGATGAGCAGGTCGAGGCTCTCGGCCTGGCGCACCTCGCCGACGACGATGCGCGACGGGCGCATCCGCAGGGCCTCCTTCACCAGCCGGCGCAGCGGGATCTCGCCGGTTCCCTCGAGGGACGGCTGGCGGCACTGCATCGAGGCGACGTCGCGGTGCGGGATGCGCAGCTCGAAGACCTCCTCGCAGGTGACGATCCGCTCGCGCGCGGGCACCGCCGAGGCCAGGCAGTTCAAGAGCGTCGTCTTTCCGGCCTGGGTGCCCCCGGCGACGAGGACGTTCAGGCCGGACGCCACGGCTGCCTCGAGGAAGCGCGCCGCCTGCCGCGTGAGCGTGCCCAGCCGCACCAGGTCGTCCATCGAGTCCGCCTTCACGACGAACTTGCGCACGTTGACGTACCAGTGGTCGCGGGTGATGTCCGGGATGACCACGTGCAGCCGGCTGCCGTCGGGGAGAACGGCATCCACGAAGGGCGAGCTGAGGTCGACCCGGCGACCGGACGACTTCAGCATCCGCTCGACGAGGTCCCTCACCTGGTCGTGCGAGAGCAGGGTGGTGGTGAGCTCGGCGACCCCGTGGCGCGCGACGAACACCCGCGAGGGCTCGTTGACCCAGATCTCCTCCACCGACGCGTCGTCGAAGTACTGCTGCAGTGGGCCGTACCCGGCGACCGTGTCCCACACCGCGCGCGACGCCGCGTCGACGTCGGTGAGCACCGGCATCCCGCCACTCATCGACCGCTCGTCGTAGTCGGCGACGGCCTCGGTCACCAACCGGCGCACCTCACCCTCGTCGCGCGCCGGGTCGAGGCCCGAGCGACGGATCAGCTCACGCACCTCGCCCTCGAGCGTGTGGACGGCATCCACGGGCCCCTCCTTCCCCGGCCGGACCCCTCCGCCGACCAGCGACCTCTCGGGAACAGGGAACCCGACGTCGCGGGTTTTCGCACCCCGAGATGCTGGCCTGTGGATAACTCGGCCGCGTCGTCGGTCGGTCTTCCTACGGTGGCGGCCATGGAGATGACGCTCACCGTGCACGTGCCTCGTCGCCGGCCCCGGCCGGTCGACGTCGTCGTCGCGTGGTCGGGGCCCGCGACGGCTGCCGAGCTCTGTGCCGCGCTGGCGGAGCACCTCGGCGAGCCGGTGCCGCGGCTGACCTGCCGGGGACAGGTGCTGGCGTCCGACACCGTCGTCGGGATGCCGCCGCTGCTGCACGGTGCCTCGGTCGCGGTGGCGCCGGACGCCCCGGACCACGTCCCGGCCGCGCAGCCGGCGCCGACCCGACCCGTTCTCGACCTCGTCGTGGTTGGCGGCCCTGATGCCGGCCGCAGCCACCCGCTGTCGCCCCCCGGCGTCGTCGTGGGTCGCGCGCCGGGCGCCGGTCTCGTCGTGGACGACCAATCCCTGAGCCGCAGTCATGCGTTCGTCGGGGTGGGGCCGCACGGCGTCACGGTGGAGGACTGCGGGTCCACGAACGGCATCACGGTGGACGGCCTCCGGGTCGGGTCGGCGACGACGCTTGATGCCCGGTCGGCGATCGTGGCCGGGTCGTCGACCCTGCGGCTTCGGCGGGCGGCCGGGGCGGGGCTTCCGGTACGGCACCCCGGCGACGGGACGGTGCACCTCAGCCCCACGAGCGCCCCATCGACACGCCCTGATGACATCGAGATCCGCTGTCCCACAGCACCGCCCGAACGACATCGCGGGCGCGTCCCGTGGATCGCGGCCATCGCCCCCGTGCCCGTGGCGATCGCCCTCGCAGTCCTCTTCGGTCCGCAGCTGTTGCTCTTGGCTGCCCTCGGGCCAGTCTCGCTGCTCGCCGGGGCCCTCGGCGACCGGTGGGGGTCCGGGCGGGCGCACCGACGCGAGGTCGCGACGCACGCGGCGGCAGTCACGCAAGCCCGCGGCCGGCTCGGCGACGCGCTTCGGAGTGAGGCGGAACGGCTCGACCGCGCCCACCCCGACCCAGCGGCCGTCCTGGCGACCGCCGAGCAGCACGGGGCCGGGCTCTGGCGGGGCGGCGGGTCGGCCCGCGTGCGGCTGGGCTCGGGCACCGTGCCCACCCGGGTCGCCTGGGTCGAGGGGTCGAGCCGCACCCACCCCGCGGTCGCACGGGCGCCGCTGGTCGTCGACCTCGCCGAGGTGGGCTGCCTCGGCGTCGTGGGGTCCGACGCCACCGTCGACGGCCTGCTCGCCGGGCTGGTCGGGCAGCTGTGCACGGCCCACGGCCCCCACGAGCTCGTGGTCTCGGTCGCCTCGTCCGACCCTGGGTGGTCGTGGCTCAGCCGCCTGCCGCACGCTGCCGACGTCCCGGTGCCGCCATCGGAGCCCGTCGGCGCGGGCCGGCCGCTCACCGGCGACCCCACCCGAGGTCGAGCCGGGCCGCTCCGGGTGCTGGTGGTGCCGCGGTCGGCGCCCGGCACGGGAACCCTTGTGCAGGCCGCCATGGGGGCCGGCGCGCTCGTCGTCGCGGGGGCACCGAGCCGGGCCGAGCTGCCTCCCGGGTGCGGGGCCGTCGTGTCCCGGGTCGGCGCCGAACACGTCTACGACGGCGCGGCCGGGCCCGTGGTGTTCGTTCCCGACCTGGTCGGGCCCTGGTGGTCCGACCGCCTGTCGCGGGCGCTCGCGCCGCTGCGCTGCTCCGACCCCACGACGAGCGGCCGGATGCCGTCGCGGCTCACCCTCGTCGACGCCCTCGGCGGAACGGAGCTCACGGCGGCGCGGGTGGCCGAGGGGTGGCGGTCGCGGGCCCGCCCCTGTGGCCCCGTGAGGCAGGCGCCGCCCACCCCTGCCGCGGTCGTCGGTGCAGGGCCGGACGGCCCGTTCGTGATCGACCTCTGCCGCGACGGGCCCCACGTCCTCGTCGGCGGTACGACCGGGGCGGGCAAGTCACAGTTCCTCCGCACGCTGGTCACCTCCCTGGCGATCTCGGCGCCGCCGGACGAGCTCACCTTCGTGCTCGTCGACTTCAAGGGCGGCGCCGCCTTCGCCGCCTGCGCGGCGCTCCCCCATGTGGTCGGCCTGGTCACCGACCTCGACGACCACCTGGTGTCGCGCGCCCTGGCCTCGCTGCGTGCCGAGGTGAAGCGGCGCGAGCGGTTGCTGGCCGCCGTCGGTGCCGCCGATCTCGAGGGGTACCACCGGGTACGGCCCGACGACGCCGAACCCCTGCCGCGGCTCGTCGTCGTGGTCGACGAGGTGCGGGCCCTGGTCGAGGAGCTCCCCGACTTCGTGACCGGCCTGGTCCGGCTGGCCGCCCTAGGCCGGTCGCTCGGGGTGCACCTCGTCCTGGCGACCCAACGACCCTCCGGTGCATTGACCGCCGAGGTGCAGGCCAACGTCTCGCTGCGGATCGCCTTCCGGGTCCGTGACCGGGCCGACTCGCTCGACGTCGTCGACGACGGGGGCGCCGCCGCCATCGCCCCCAGCACGCCCGGGCGTGCCCTGGCACGCGGGGCGGACGGAGCACTGGTCACCTTCCAGGCCGCGACGGTCGACACACCCCGAGCCCGAACCGACGTGGGGCTCACGGTCCGCGCCTGCCGGGGCGACGACGGTGTCGACGACGTGCCGCCCGCGGCCGACGAGCACGACGACGCCGGAGCGGCGGTGGTCGAGGTCGTGCGTGCGGCGCACCGGCTCGTCGGCGGGCGCCCTCCCCGGGCGCCGTGGCTGCCACCGCTGCCTGCAGTGGTGCCCGGCGGGGCGCACGGCTCGGCGGGGAGCAGTCCCGCGAGGCTGGTGGGTCTCGTCGACGAGCCCGACCTGCAACGCGTCGCCGCGCTCGAGTGGAGCCCCACTGACGGGCCCTGGTTGCTCGCCGGCGGGTCGGGCAGCGGCCGCACGACCGCCCTACGGGCCCTCGCCCTCGCCGCGTCGACCGACACCGGCCCGCACGCACTCCACCTGCACGTCATCGACGCCCACGGATCGCTGGCCGACCTCGCAGCGCTTCCCCATCTCGGCACGAACGTGCCCAGCGACGACCAGCGAGGCCTCGCCGCCCTGGTCCGCCACCTGCGCCAGGAGGTGGACCGTCGCCTCGGCGCCCCCGAGCCCGGCCGCTCGGCCGTGGCGTACGCGGCTCGGCCGACGGTCCTCGTCCTGGTCGACGGCTGGGACCAATTGGTCGAAGCGCAGCCCCCGCACGGGCCCGACCAGCTCACCGCGGGGCTCCTGCGGGTGCTGCGCGACGGCCGCGCGGTCGGTGTGGTGGGCGCGGTCACGGGTGGCCGGAGCCTGCTGCACCCGCGGTGGGGCGAGGTCGTCGGCCGCACGTTCCTGCTCGGCCACATCGACCCCCTCGACGCCGCCCTCGCCGGGCTGCGCGCCGCCGACGTCCCCCACGAGCCGCCACCCGGCCGGGCCATCCGGGTGCACGACACCCGCGAGGTGCAGTTCACCCTGACCACCCCCGACGACGCCGCGAGCGTGGCGGCGGCTGCGGGGCCACGCCCCGCCGGCGGGGCGTGGCGGTGGACCCCTCTCCCGGCGCTCGTCCGCCGAACCGAGGTGCCGCCGGCAACGCAGGTGTCCCCCGGCGGCGGTCGAGACGACGTGGTGCTCCTGGGCGTCGGCGGCGACCGTGCTGCGGCCTGCGGATGGCATCCCGACACGCACGGCCGTCGCCTGGTCATCACCGGCACCCCGCGATCCGGTCGAACCAACGCACTTCGAGTGGTCGCCGAATCCCTCTGTGCCCAAGGCCGGTTCGTCGTCCACCTGAGCTCGGCGGCGGGCGCCAGCCACGTTCCCTGGCCGGAGGGCGTCGCCGCCCTGGGGTTTGACGACCGCGAGCAGCTCGTCAGGCTGAGGCGGCGCCACCCCGACCTCGCGGTGTGCGTCGACGACACCGACCGGCTGGGCGACGACGACCTCGTTCCCGTGCTGCGCGAGATCAACGGCCTGGTCGACCGCGACGACGGGCTGGTGGTCGTCGCGACGTCGTCGACGGCCCTCACCACGAGGTTCAGCGGGATCGACGTCGACGTCGCCCGGCACGGGTGCGCCCTCGTGCTGAACCCCGCCGCCGCGGACCGCGGTCAGTTCACAGCGACGCTGCCGGACGGGATCCCCCGGATGCCGGGTCGCGGGGTCCTCGTGGCCGGCGGTGAGGCGACCGAGGTGCAGGTGCTGCTGGCGGGCGGCTCAGTCGGGCAGGTCGTGCCCCGGCAGCACCTCGGTGTCCGGGTCGCGGGCGACCCACGCCGCACCGATGCCCACGAGCGCCACCACGATGACCGCCCACCCGACGAGCACCCGGTTGCCCTGGGTCAGGCTGACGCCGACCGGCAGCAGGAGCACGTTCCAGACGATCGTCGGGGTGCGGGGCCACGCGGCGACACCGAGCCACCCCCGGGCCAGCACACCGAGCCCGGCAGCCGCCGCGAGGATCAGCAGGGCCGACATCAGCACCCGGGTGGCGTCGCTGCCCTCCCCGAGCACGAGCTCGACCACGTAGTAGACCGCGAAACCGGCCAGGGCGAGCGCCTGCACCCCGGTGAGCGCCGCGGCGAGGCGGCGGGGGCCGCGTGAGGGGGCGTCTGGCACGGCATCCACCCTAGTCAGCGGGTGTCGGGAACACGCACCACCCCCGTGTCCGTTGTGCGGGGGTACGACCCACGGCATTCGTCCATCTGTCGGGACTGTCACACCCCGTGTCCTTCACGGATTGGGACCGTCCCGGTAGTGTGGCAGCACGGACGTCTGTGCTGTGGACGTCCGTTCCGGCTGCGACGACGCATCCACGCGCGTCTGCACCACCCTCCGTAGGCGCTCGACCCCACCGCACTACCCCGCGACAAGGAGCACCCTTCATGGACTGGCGCGACCGCGCTGCCTGCCTCGACGAGGACCCCGAGCTGTTCTTCCCCATTGGGAACACCGGCCCGGCGATCGCTCAGATCGAGGAGGCCAAGGCCGTCTGCCGCCGCTGTGAGGTGGTCGACACCTGCTTGAAGTGGGCCATCGAGTCGGGCCAGGATGCCGGCGTCTGGGGCGGCATGTCCGAGGACGAGCGCCGCGCACTCAAGCGTCGCAACGCCCGGGCCCGCCGCGCCGGCTGACCACGGCGACGCTGCGTCCCCACCACGTCTGCGCCCGCCGCGCCGGCTGACCGGCAGCACTCTCTCCCCACGCCTGACGGCCCGTCCCAGCCCCCGACGGCCCGTCCTAGCGCAGCGGCCGTAGCCGCGCCACGAACTCGACCCGGGTACCACTGGGCTCGTTGTTCTCCCAGCGGATCCGGCCCTTGAGGTCGGTCGCCAGCGACGTCACGATCCGGGTCCCCAGCCCGGCGAGCGACGGTCGGAACCCGGCCGGCAGCCCCACCCCGTCGTCGGTGATCACCACCGTCAGCTGCTCCTCGCCACCGGCGAGGGTCTGCCGGGTCACCGCGACCTCGACCTTGCCGTCGCGGTCCTCCAGCCCGTGCTCGACGGCGTTCTGCACCAGCTCGGAGATGATCATCGCGAGCGCGGTGGCGTCCTCGGCGCGCATCCGGCCGAAGCTGCCGGTGAAGGTCGGCTCCACGTGGTGCTCACGGGTGGCCACCTCGACCACGGCC
>DASSQL010000174.1:0-2699 GCA_035702525.1 Ornithinibacter sp.
CACGAAGTAGCCGACCGAGTCGTCGTAGGTGCCCCCGGCGACGACGTCGAGGTGGCTGGTGGCGTGCGCCCGGTCGATCGCCTTCTTGTGCTTGGCGAACGCCCGGTCGTCGATGACGGCGCCCATGAAGTTGGACAGGTCGGTGACGTCGCCCACGGCCAGGCCGTTGGTGATCTCCGCGAGGTCCTTCCTGATCAGCTTCCACAGGGAGCGCGGCACGTAGGCGCGTGAGGCGGCCGAGCACTTCTGCCCCTGGTACTCGAAGGCCCCGCGGATCATCGCGGTGCGCAGCACGTCGGGGTCGGCGCTGGGGTGGGCGAGGATGAAGTCCTTGCCGCCGGTCTCGCCGACGATGCGCGGGTAGTGCCGGTAGCTCGTCAGGTTCTCGCCGATCCGACGCCACAGGCCCTGGAAGACCGCGGTCGACCCGGTGAAGTGCAGCCCGGCGAACTCCGGGTGGCTGAGTGCCACGTCGGACACCTCACGGCCGTGGCCGGTGACCATGTTGATGACGCCGGGCGGCATCCCGGCCTCCTCGAGCAGCTCCATGGTGAGCTGGGCGGCGACCTGCTGCGAGTGCGACGGCTTCCACACGACGGTGTTGCCCATCAGCGCGGGTGCGGTGGGCAGGTTGCCTGCGATCGCGGTGAAGTTGAACGGCGTCACGGCGTAGACGAAGCCCTCGAGCGACCGGTAGTCGCTGCGGTTCCACAGGCCGCGCGAGTTGGCCGGCGGCTGCTCCTGCAGGATCTGGCGGGCGAAGTGCACGTTGAAGCGCCAGAAGTCGATCAGCTCGCAGGCGGCGTCGATCTCGGCCTGGTAGGCCGTCTTGCTCTGGCCGAGCATGGTGGCGGCGTTGATCCGGGCGCGCCACGGCCCGGCGAGGAGGTCGGCGGCCTTGAGCAGGATGGCCGCACGGTCGTCGAAGGACATGTCGCGCCAGGCCGGGGCGGCAGCCATCGCGGCCTCCACGGCGGCACCGGCGTCGGCCTTGGTCGCACCTCGGGTCACGCCGAGCACCTTGCGGTGGGCGTGCGGCTGGCGGACCTCGATCCGCTCCCCCTTCCCCGGCACGCGAGCGCCACCGATGGTGTGGGGCAGCTCGTGGCGCGTCGCGGCCAGCTCGACGAGGGCCACCTCGAGAGCGGCCCGCTCGGGGCTCCCGGGGGCGTAGTCGAGAACGGTCTCGTTGGTGGGGGTGGGGACGTGGGTCACAGCGTCCATGCGGTGGGTCTCCTCGTTTCGGGTCGCGACGTCGGGATCACCCCCACTCTTGCGCTCCGGCTTCGCGCGACGCAAGCCGCGGCCAGCAGGAGGAGGGTCAGTAGGCCGCGGGGTCAG
Organism: Ornithinibacter sp.; assembly: GCA_035702525.1. GTDB lineage: Bacteria > Actinomycetota > Actinomycetes > Actinomycetales > Dermatophilaceae > Fodinibacter. The sequence continues at coordinate 1,342 of DASSQL010000174.1, forward strand.
GGCTGGTCGACGAGGGCGCGGACGTCGGCGAGCTCGGTGACGTCGTACCAGAGCAGGTCGGTCGGCTCGGTGGACCCGGCCACCTCGTCGACGTGGAACGACACGATGCGGCGGCGCTCGACCGGGGCCGCGACCTCGACGCGCGACGGCACGTCGGGTGAGGTCGGGTGCACCACGATGGCGGCATCCACGTCGGCCGCCGCGATGACCCGTCGCCGCGGTGCGGCTCCGGGTGCCCCGATGGCCTCCTCGGCGGCGGCGACCCACGCCGCGTGCTCGAGCTCCTCCTCGTCGGTGACCAGCCCGGGCTTGCCGAGCGACGGTGTCACGGCGTGGGCGTTCCTCGGGGCGGGGCCGAGCGGGCGCCCCTCCGCGAGCCCGGTGAGGTCGGCGGGGGTCAGCGGGAGGTAGACCCGGGTGAGCGGCATACCGGCTCCTGTCTGTGGTCGGGGGCGGGTGCGTGGTCAGCGGCTGCCGATGGCCTGTCGGTCGGTCAGCGGGTGCCGACGCGTGGGGCCTCGAGCAGCTCGTGGAGGGCGTCGACGACCCCGCGGCCGAGCACGTCGGCATCCGGCATGGCGTCGCGGTCGGCGTAGAGGCCGTAGTAGACCCCGCCGTCGTAGGAGGTCAGGCCGATGGAGAGGGCCTGCTCGCGACCCAGCGGCGTGACCGGGTAGGTCGACACCATCCGCGCGCCGGCGGCGTAGAGCGGGGTCTGGGGGCCGGGCACGTTGGTGATGACGACGTTGTAGAGGCGCCGCGAGACCATGCCGCCGAGCCGGGCGCCGAGCGCGTGCATCGTCGGCGGTGCGAAGCCACCCAGCCCGGAGAGGGTGTCGGCCGACACCGCGCGGCGCGAGCCGCCCTCCATCTGCTGGCGCATCGAGAAGGCGATCTGGTGCAGGCGCATCGACGGGCCGGGCTCCCCCACGGGCAGGTCGACGAAGCAGGCGGTGACCTGGGCCCCGGTCGGGGCGTCGTCGCCGTCGTGCACGGAGACGGGCACCATGGCGCGGATCGTCGTTCCGGGGTAGACGGACTCGCCGCGGGTGAGCAGCCACGAGCGGAACGCGCCGGCGACGGTGGCGAGGATGACGTCGTTGACCGTGACCTCGTCCGCGAACGAGCCGCGACCCAGCCGGGTGCGCACCTTGCGGTAGTCCTCGAGGTCGGTGCCGATCATGACGTAGCGCCGGGCCCTCCCGACCGAGGTGTTGAGCGGCGACTCGGGGGCCGGCCGGGCCGAGACCCGGGCCAGGGTCGAGATGACGTCACCGGCGACGGTCGCGACCTTGCCCATGGCCCTGGTGACGTCGCTGACCCCGTGCTGGATGGTCTCGACGACCTGGCTCGGGGTG
>DASSQL010000175.1:0-6144 GCA_035702525.1 Ornithinibacter sp.
CTGACCGACCTCGACCGCACCGTCGTCGTCGTGTCGAGCAAGTCCGGCTCCACCGTCGAGACCGACAGCCAGCGACGCGCGTTCGCCCAGGCCTTCACCGACGCCGGCATCGACCCCACCACCCGGATGGTCATCGTGACCGACCCGGGCAGCCCGCTCGACGGCGACGCCCGCGGCGCCGGCTTCCGGGTCGTCAACGCCGACCCCGACGTCGGCGGCCGCTACTCCGCGCTGACCGCGTTCGGCCTGGTGCCGAGCGGCCTGGCCGGAGCCGACATCGAGGCCCTGCTCGACGACGCCGAGGCGGTGGCCGACCTGCTGGCCGCCGACGACGAGGCCAACCCGGCGCTGCGCCTGGCCGCCGCGATGGCCGGCACCGAGCCGTTGCGCGACAAGCTCGTGCTCGTCGACGACGGCACCGAGAACGTCGGGTTCGGCGCGTGGGCCGAACAGCTCATCGCCGAGTCCACCGGCAAGGACGGCACCGGCATCCTGCCCGTCGTCGCCATCGGCAGCGCACCGGCGCACCTCTACGACGACGGCACCGTCGTGCACCTCGTGTCGTCCGACGCCGACACCGACCCCACGGATGCCGGTGCGCCGGCCGCCGCGGCATCCGTCGTGAGCGTGGCCGGCCCGCTCGGCGCCCAGCTCATGCTCTGGGAGGCCGCCACCGCCGTGGCCGGACGGCTGCTCGGCATCAACCCCTTCGACCAGCCCGACGTCGAGAGCGCCAAGTCCGCGGCCCGTGAGCTGCTCGACGCAGGCATCGGCGCCGGTGAGGACCCGGCGTTCACCGACGGCGACGTCGAGGTGCGCGCTCTCGGCGGCGACTGGCTCGGTGGGGCCACCACCGTCGACGCCGCGGTCGACGCGCTGCTGGCGCAGCTCGACGGCGAGCACGGCTACGTCGCCGTGATGGCCTACCTCGACCGCGAGGCCGACGCCGACCTCGAGCACGTCGCCCGCGACCTGTTCGACCGCACCGGCCGCCCGGCCACCTTCGGCTGGGGGCCGCGCTTCCTGCACTCCACCGGGCAGTACCACAAGGGTGGGCCGCCGACCGGCGTCTACGTCCAGGTCACCACCGCCCCCGCGCAGGACCTCGCCGTGCCGGGTCGCGAGTTCACCTTCGGTCAGTTCATCGCCGCCCAGGCCGGTGGCGACGCCACGGTGCTCGCCGACCACGGCCGCCCGGTGCTGCGCCTGCACCTCACCGCCCACGACGCCGGGCTCGCGCAGGTGCGGGCCGCACTCGGCCGGGGCCGCGGGTGAGCCCGGCGCGCGTCGCCGCGGGGCACAACCCGCTGCGCGACCCCCGCGACAAGCGGCTCCCCCGCATCGCGGGGCCGTGCTCGCTGGTGCTCTTCGGCGTCACCGGAGACCTCGCCCGCAAGAAGCTGATGCCGGCGATCTACGACCTCGCCAACCGTGGCCTGCTGCCGCCGGGCTTCTCGCTCATCGGTTTCGCCCGGCGCGACTGGGCCGACCAGGACTTCGGCAAGATCGTCTACGAGTCGGTGCGCGAGCGGGCCCGCACGCCGTTCCGCGAGGAGGTCTGGCGCTCGCTCTCCGAGGGCATCCGCTTCGTGCCCGGCACCTTCGACGACGACGCCTCCTTCGACCTGCTCGCCCAGGTGGTCGCCGAGCTCGACGAGCAGCGCGGCACCGGCGGCAACCACGCGTTCTACCTGTCGATCCCGCCCTCGTCGTTCGCCACGGTCTGCCAGCAGCTCGAGCGCTCCGGGCTCTCCACCCGCGCCCCGGGCTCGTGGCGCCGCGTCGTCATCGAGAAGCCGTTCGGGCACGACCTGAAGTCGGCCCGCGAGCTCAACGCGATCGTCGAGAACGTCTTCCCCGCCGACTCGGTGTTCCGCATCGACCACTACCTGGGCAAGGAGACCGTGCAGAACCTGCTGGCGCTGCGCTTCGCCAACCAGATGTTCGAGCCGGTCTGGAACGCCAACTACGTCGACCACGTGCAGATCACCATGGCCGAGGACATCGGCATCGGCGGTCGGGCGGGCTACTACGACGGCATCGGCGCCGCCCGCGACGTCATCCAGAACCACCTCCTGCAGCTGATGGCGCTGACCGCGATGGAGGAGCCGGTCTCCTTCGACGCGCAGGGCCTGCGCCTGGAGAAGGAGAAGGTGCTCTCCGCGGTGCGGCTGCCGGCCGACCTCGCCGCCGGCACCTCGCGCGGCCAGTACGCCGCCGGGTGGCAGGGCGGCGAGGAGGTGGGCGGCTACCTCGACGAGGACGGCGTCGCGCCCGGCTCGCGCACCGAGACCTACGCCGCGGTGCGCCTCGACGTCGACACCCGCCGCTGGGCCGGCGTGCCGTTCTACCTGCGCACCGGAAAGCGGCTCGGCAAGCGGGTCACCGAGATCGCGGTGATGTTCAAGAAGGCGCCACACCTGCCGTTCTCGAACACCGCGACCGAGGAGCTCGGCCAGAACGCGGTCGTCATCCGGGTGCAGCCCGACGAGGGCGTCACCCTGCGGTTCGGCGCCAAGGTCCCCGGGGCGCAGATGGAGGTCCGCGACGTGACGATGGACTTCGGCTACGGGCGCGCGTTCACCGAGTCCTCGCCGGAGGCCTACGAGCGGCTCATCCTCGACGTGCTGCTCGGCGAGCCACCGCTCTTCCCACGGCACGAGGAGGTCGAGCTGTCCTGGCAGATCCTCGACCCGATCGAGGCCTTCTGGGACAAGAAGGGCCGCAGACCCGAGCAGTACGCCTCGGGCGGCTGGGGCCCCGACAGCGCCGACGCGATGATGCGTCGCGACGGACGCGAGTGGAGGCTGCCGTGATCGTCGACCTGCCCAGCACGACCACCGCCGACGTCGCCAAGAAGCTGGTGCGCCTTCGGGCCGACACCGGCTCGATGGCCCTGTCCCGGGTGCTCACCCTGCTCGTCGTCGTCGACGAGTCCGATGCCGACGCCGCGATCGAGACCGCGAACCACGCGAGCCGGCAGCACCCCTGCCGGATCATCGTCGTCGTCGCCGGCAACAAGCGCGGCGCGGCCCGGCTCGACGCCCAGATCCGGCTCGGCGGCGACGCCGGCGCGTCGGAGGTCGTCGTGCTGCGGCTCTACGGCCGGCTCGCGAACCACGGCCGGGCCGTGGTCACCCCGCTGCTGCTCGCCGACTCCCCCATCGTCTGCTGGTGGCCCACCCACAGCCCGTCGAAGCCGTCCGCCGACCCGATCGGGGCGATGGCCCAGCGGCGGGTCACCGATGCCGCCCAGTCCAGCCAGACGCCGCGCACGGTGCTGCGGCGGCTCTCCGAGGGCTACGTCGACGGTGACTCCGACCTGGCCTGGTCGCGGATCACCCTGTGGCGCGGCCTGCTCGCCGCGGCGCTCGACCAGCCGCCCTACGAGCAGGTCACCGCCGCCACCGTCGTCGCGGCCACCGACTCCCCCTCGGGCGACCTGCTGGCCGGCTGGCTGGCCGTGCGCCTGCGCTGCCCGGTCTCCATCGCCCGGGCCCGCAACCGCAGCGGCATCATCTCGGTGCGGCTCGAGCGGGCCAGCGGCACGGTCGACCTGGTGCGGCCCCTCGACGGCAACACGGCCACCCTGTCCCAGCCCGGCCAGCCGGTGCGCACCCTGGCCCTGCCGCACCGCGGCGACGCCGAGTGCCTCGCCGACGAGCTGCGCCGCCTCGACCCCGACGAGGTCTACGAGGAAGCCCTGGTGACCGGGCTGCGCAAGTGCACCGTGTCGCGGCAGACGGCCACCGAGGCCATCCGCGCCGGCAAGGCCCCCTCGGTCGCCGAGTCCGAGCGCACCGCCACCCGCCTGCGCAAGGCGGCCCGGGCCGGGGCCAGCAGCCAGATGGTCGAGGCCCAGGCGATGCCCGGCAAGGCCGACGACCCGGCCGCGGTCAAGCAGGCCGCCGTCAAGCAGCTCGCCGAGGCGAAGGAGCGCCGGTCATGACCACCCCCGACACACCCACCGCGACCGTCGTCGTCCACCGTGGCCGGCAGGCCCTGGCCGACGCCGCCGCCGCCCGGCTCGTCGTGGCCCTGGTCGACGCACAGTCAGCGCGAGGCGTGGCCCACGTGTCGATGACCGGCGGCTCGATGGGGTCGCAGATCATCGCCTCGCTGTGCGCGGTGCCGGCGCGTGACGCCGTCGACTGGTCGCAGGTGCACGTCTGGTGGGGTGACGAGCGCTGGCTGCGGGACGGTGACGCCGACCGCAACGACACCCAGAACGACGCCGCCGGCCTCGACACCCTCGGCCTCGACCCCGCGAACGTGCACCGGGTGCTCGGGCCCGACCGCAGCGCCTCGCCCGAGGAGAGCGCCCAGGCCTACAGCGACGCCCTCCACGCGGCCGGCGCGGACCTGTTCGACGTCATGGTGCTCGGGGTCGGCCCCGACGGCCACGTCGCCTCGCTCTTCCCGAACCACCCGACCGCGTCGCGGGTCGGCGCACCCGCGGTGGCCGTGCACGACTCCCCCAAGCCGCCGCCGACCCGGGTGTCGCTCACCCGCGAGTGCCTCGAGCGCTCGCGTGAGGTGTGGTTCCTCGTCAGCGGGGCCGACAAGGCCGATGCCGTGCGCCGGGGCGTCACCGGAGCCTCCTTCGAGACCACGCCGGCCGCGCACGTGCACGGCGTCGAGCGCACCCTCTGGCTGGTCGACACCGACGCGGCCACCGACCTGGAGCGCTGAGCGCGATGGGCTTCCTCGACAAGCTGCGCGGCCGCGACGACGGGCCGGACCGGCCCGACGACGACCCGGATGCCGTGAGCGGCACCGGCGCGGACGAGGACCTCGACGGCATCTACGCGGTCGAGGAGGTCGGCACCCGCCGGCTGACCGCCGACGAGGAGGGGGCGCTGGAGTCGGTCCGCGCGGGCTACGCCGCACACGGCATCGACCCCGCCGACCTGGACAGCGTCTCCGCCGCGTACGACACGGCCCTGGAGCACCACGGCGACGAGGATGCCTCGAGCGTCGTCGAGCTGCTCGGCACCGCGGTCGGTGACCACCTGGTGGCCGTCGGCGGCTACCGCTGGGTGGTCAGCACCGACCCGTTCGGCAGCGACCTGGCCGTCGAGCCACCGCGCCGGGGCATGCCGGTGGTGACCCGGATGCTCGTCGCCACCCGCTGGATGGGCCGTGAGCGCGGCTGGATCCCCGGGGTGGTCGGCCACCTGGCCCGGGTGGGGCGCAGCTAGGACCTGCTACTGGATGAGGCCGCGGTCGCGCAGCGTCTGCAGGGCCTCGTCGAGGATGGCCTCGCCGTCCTCGTCGGAGCGGCGCTCCTTCACGTACGCGAGGTGGGTCTTGTAGGGCTCCACCCGCGGCGCGGCCGGGGGGTTCTCCTTGTCGCGCCCGGCCGGGAGGCCGCAGCGCGGGCAGTCCCACTGCTCGGGGATGGCGAGACCGGGCTCCTCGGAGAAGCTCGGCCGGGTCTCGTGCCCGTTGGAGCACCAGAACGAGATGTGCACGCGGGGCGCGACCTCGCCGCGCTCGGCCTCGCCCATGGGGCCTGCACCGACGCGCGACCCACGGATCGCGTTACCACCAGCCATGTCTACCTACCCTGTCAGGCGAAACGAGCGAGGACGCCGAGACCCACGACGACCGTGAACCACACCAGCGCGACCCCGACGGTGATGCGGTCGAGGTTGCGCTCGGCGACGGAGCTGCCGCCCAGCGAGCTGGACATGCCTCCGCCGAACATGTCGGACAGGCCGCCGCCCTTGCCCTTGTGGAGCAGGATGAGCAGGGTCAGGAACAGGCCGGTGATGACCAGCAGGACCTGGAGGCCGATTTGTACCGCTTCCACGAGCAAGTCCTTCGTCAGTGGGGTCGGGGGCAACCGGTCAAGCATAAACGTTCGGGTGCCCGACCGTGGTCAGCCCCGGGGTCTGCGCGGGGTCAGGACGTCTGCAGGTGGTCGCGGAAGCGGCAGATCGCCGCGAACTCGACGGGGTCGATCGACGCCCCGCCGACGAGGGCGCCGTCGACGTCCTCCTTGGCCATGATGGCCGCGACGTTGCCGGACTTCACCGAACCGCCGTAGAGCACCCGGATGCCGTCGGCCACGTCGCCGCTGTAGAGCTCGGCGAGCTTGGTGCGGATGGCGGCGCAGACCTCCTGCGCGTCCTCGGGCGT
>DASSQL010000176.1:0-8236 GCA_035702525.1 Ornithinibacter sp.
GCCTCGAGCAGGCGGACGGCGCTCTGCGCCTCGGTGGGCTCGCGCAGGCCGACGACGTCCTCGATGGCGACGAGCAGGGTCTCGCCGCGGCGGCGGCCGAGCCGGCCCAGCCCGCTGCGGTTCGCCCCGGTGCGCACGAACGCCCGGGCGACGGCCCAGCCCCGGGTGCCGAGCTGCTCGATGCCGACGTCCTCGACGGTGGCCTCGACGATCTCGCCCTCCTCGGTGCGCACCTGCACCGGGCGCTCGAACAGCTCGGCGACCACGAGGGTCTCGTTGCCCCGCTGCTCGAAGCGGCGCATGTTGACCAGGCCGGTGGTGATGACCTGGCCACCCTCGACCGAGGTCACCCGGGTCATCGGCACGAAGACGCGGCGGCGACCCGGCACCTCGACGACCAGACCGATGACGCGGGGTCGGGTGCGGGTCAGGCTGAAGGTGACGACGACGTCGCGAACCCGGCCGACCTGGTCACCGAGGGGGTCGAAGACGCTGAGCTCGGTCAGGCGGCCGACGAAGGCGCGGGTCGGCGTGCTCACCGGCACAGGCTATCCGGGGCGGGCCGCCCGGGCCGGGCACCGCGCGGCGGCGGTCAGGGGCGGGTGTTGCGGCGGGCACCGGCCCGGCCGCGCCAGTGCCAGGGCCGCCAGCCGCTGGTCGCCGTGGCGGCCGGGCGCACCGGCGCCACCCCCGAGCCGTCCGTGTACGACCCCGGGCCCTCGACCAGGCGCCCGTGCGGGGTGAGCTTGTGGATGGTGCACGACTGCCGCCAGCGCTCGGCGGTGTCGCCCACCGCGTTGAGCCGCTCGGGCCGCAGCACCTCGACCGCGGCGTCCCACCCGGCATCCTCGGGGGTGACCTCGCGGGCCGTCGCGTGCACGGTGATGAGGCGGCCGCCGGTGTCCTTGCTGCGCAGGACGATCTCGACCTCGTCGGGCAGCCAGGGCAGCGGCTGCTCACCGGGCCCGGAGACGACGTAGGCCGCGGGGCCGGTGCCGCGCTCGTCGCCGTCGTCGTGCCACACGTGCCAGACCGGGTGGGTCTCGCCGCCGGGGAGGCGCACCCAGAGCAGGCCCGACTTGCTGGCCGCCTCGTGGATCAGCCGGGTGACGTTGACCGATGCCGGTGCCGGCGCCTCCTCGCTCACGCTGGAACTCTCCCACACCGGCTGGGTACCGTGACCCGGATGGAGCCAGCAGCGGTGCGCCGGTGATCCTGCCGGCGCAGCGAGACCCCCGCTTCACCACCATCCGTCGTGGCGGGACGCTCACCGACGCCGACCACCGGCTGCTGGCGCTGTGGGCCGCGTCGTGCGCCGAGCACGTGCTGCCGCTGTTCGAGGCGGACCAGCCGGCGGACGGCAGGCCCCGGGACGCGGTCGAGGCGGTGCGGGCGTGGGCCCGCGGCGAGGTCAGGATGTCGGACTCGCGCGCGGCCGGTGGGCACGCCATGGCCGCGGCCCGCCCCCTGGCCGGGGCCGCCCGGCACGCCGCCTTCGCCGCCGGGCAGGCCGCGGTGGTCGCGCACGTCGCGGCCCACGAGCTCGGGGCGGCGGCCTACGCGATCAAGGCAGTGCGGGCAGCCGCCCCCGACGGCCGGGGGGAGGCGGCGGGGCGGCTCGAGTGCCGGTGGCAGCGCGCGCAGCTGCCGGACGGGATCCGCGAGCTCGTCCTCGACGACCAGCGGCTGCGCAACGACCTGTGCTGGCAGGTGTTCGACTGCTGACCGGCCCCGCGCCGGCCTCGCCGGTCTCGCGGTCCCGGCGGCGGCGCCGGACGGCACGGCATCCGGTATGACTGGGAGATGACCTCCTTGCGCTTCGGGATCAAGCTCAGCCAGAACGCCACGATCGACCAGCTGCGAGACCTGTGGCGGCTGGCCGACGAGAGCGGCTTCGACAGCTGTTGGGTCATGGACCACTTCGCCTCGCTGGGGCCGAGCGACGACGGCCCGATCTTCGAGACCTGGACGATGCTGGCGGCGATGGCGCAGCTCACGACGCGCACCCGCATCGGGTGTGCCGTGGTCGGGAACACCTACCGGCACCCGGCGGTGCTGGCCAAGATGGCGGTCACGGTCGACCACCTGTCCGGCGGGCGCCTCGACTTCGGCATCGGGGCCGGCTGGGCCGAGAACGAGCACACCATGCTCGGGCTCGAGTTCGGCACCCGCGGGGACCGCGCGGACCGGCTCGAGGAGAGCCTGCAGGTCATCCTGGGGCTGTGGACCCAGCCGCGCACCACCTTCGAGGGCACCCACTACCGGCTGCGGGACGCCGTGGCCGAGCCCAAGCCGGTGCAGCGACCGCACCCGCCGATCTGGGTCGGGGGTTCCGGGCCGAAGCGGACGCTGCGGCTGGCCGCCGAGTACGCCGACGTGTGGAACGCGGCGGGTGGCACGGCCGAGGAGGTGGCCGCCTCGTCGGTGATCCTCGACCGGCACTGTGCCGACGTCGGTCGCGACCCCGGTGAGATCCGCCGGTCGGTGCAGCTCGGGGTCGGCGCCGACGACGTCGACCGGGTGCGCGAGCTGACCGAGCCCTACGTGGCCGTCGGCGTGACCGACGTGCTGCTCATCGTGCGGGGTGACGACCCGGTGGCCGTCGGCGAGCAGCTCGCCACCCGGCTGCCCGGCCTGCGCGAGCTCGGCTAGACCCCGAGCGCGTCGTGGGTCACACGTGACGTGGCTCATGCGAGCGGGGCCCAGCGCGCTGCTAGCGTCCCCGGCAGACCCTGACCTCACCGACGAGAGGCTCGCATGCGCAGCGCCAAGGACTACTTCACGCCCCTCGCCGTGGGGGCGCCCGCCCCGCTGCGCGAGGTGCCCGCCCGGCCGAGCCGGATGATCCACTTCTTCGACCCGAGCAACCCGAAGATGGCGGCCAAGGTGCCCCAGCTGGTCGGTGCCGTCGACGTGCTGCTCGGCAACCTCGAGGACGCCGTCAAGGCCGAGAACAAGGAGGCCGCCCGCGCCGGGCTCGTCGAGATCGCGCGCAGCACCGACTTCGGCGAGCACACCCAGCTCTGGACCCGGGTCAACTCGCTCGACTCGCCGTGGGCGCTCGACGACCTCACCACCCTGGTGACCGAGATCGGCGACCGGCTCGACGTCGTCATGGTGCCCAAGGTGCAGGGTCCCGAGGACATCCACTACGTCGACCGGCTGCTCGCCCAGCTCGAGGCCCGCGCCGGCCTGACCCGGCCGATCCTGGTGCACGCCATCCTCGAGACGGCCCGCGGCGTGGCGAACGTCGAGGAGATCGCCGGCGCCAGCCCGCGGATGCAGGGCATCAGCCTCGGCCCGGCCGACCTGGCCGCGGACCGCCGGATGAAGACCACGCGCGTCGGGGGTGGCCACCCGGGCTACCTGGTGCGCCAGGACCCGGTCGGCGGCGACATCACCGGTGACCGAGCGACCTACCAGCAGGATCTCTGGCACTACACGATCGCCCGGATGGTCGACGCCTGCGCGATGCACGGGATCTTCCCGTACTACGGCCCGTTCGGGGACATCGCCGACGTCGTGGCCTGTGAGGACCAGTTCCGCAACGCCTTCCTCCTCGGCTGCGTCGGCACCTGGACGCTGCACCCCGCGCAGATCTCGATCGCCAAGAAGGTCTTCAGCCCCAGCGCCGACGACGTCGCCCACGCCCGCCGGGTCAAGGCGGCCATGGGTGACGGCACCGGCGCGGTGATGCTCGACGGGAAGATGGAGGACGACGCGAGCCTGAAGCAGTGCCTCGTCATCCTCGAGCTCGCCGAGCGGCTCTCGGCGAACGATCCCGAGCTCGCCGCGCTGTATGCCGGGCAGTCCACCGCGAGTGGGGAGCCGGACGAATGAGCAGCGACGCGGCCTACCGACCGCGCCGCTCGGTGCTGTACATGCCGAGCAGCAACGTGCGGGCCCTCGAGAAGGCCAAGACGCTTCCCGTCGACGGGCTGATCCTCGACCTCGAGGATGCCGTCGGGCCGGACCACAAGGGCGCCGCCCGCGAGAACGCCTGCGCGGCAGCGGCATCCGGTGAGTACGGCAGGCGGGAGGTGACCATCCGGGTCAACGGCAGCGGCACCGCCTGGCACGAGGACGACCTCGCGGCGGCGTGCGCGGCGGGACCCGACGGCATCGTCGTGCCGAAGGTGAACAGCGCCGACGAGGTGCGCTCGCTGGTCGCGGCCATGGAACGCCACGGAGCCCCGGAGCGCACTCGCCTGTGGGCGATGGTCGAGACGCCCGAGGCGGTGCTCGGCGTGGGTGAGATCGCCTCCGCCTCGTCGCGGCTGGCCGTGCTCGTCCTCGGCACCAACGACCTGGTCAAGGAGCTCGGCGCTCGGCACGTGCCCGGGCGCGAGCCGCTGCTGACCTCCCTGTCGCTGGCGCTGCTCGCGGCTCGCCGGTCGGGCGTCGCGATCCTCGACGGCGTGTACAACGACGTCACGGACCTCGACGGGTTCGAGGCGGAGTGCCGGCAGGGGCGTGACCTGGGCTTCGACGGCAAGACCCTGATCCACCCCGGGCAGGTGGAGCCGTGCAACGCGGTCTTCGCCCCGTCGGCCGAGGAGGTCGCGGACGCCCGCGAGATGCTCGCCGCCTGGGACGCGGGCGACGGTGCAGGGGTGGTGACCCATCGGGGGAGGATGGTGGAGAACCTCCACGTCGAGATCGCCCGCAAGGTGATCGCGACCGACGAGGCGATCCGGAACCGCGGCTGACGCCGCCGGGTCGGCCGCCAGGCAACGAGTCGGTCACGACCGGCGCGTCGCGTGGCGCCCACCGGCCCGGTCCCGTGTGCTGGTGGGCCCGGTGGGTGCCACCGGACCACGGACGGAGGAGGGCGGATGGGTCGGACCAGGGGCATGCGCGCGGGGAGCGCCGCCGCTGCCCTGACGGCCGCCGCGGTGCTGCTCGCCGGCTGCGGGTCGCTCCCGGGCTCGTGGATCCCAGGCCGGGCCACTCCGACGGCGGCGGGTTCGACGCCCTCCACCACGGCGTCGAGCGGGTGGACCCCGGCCGTGGAGGCCACCACGACGCCCACGCCGAGCGAGACCCCGTCGCCGACGCCCTCGCAGACCCCCACGTCGACGCCGTCGCAGAGCGCGACGCCCACCCCGTCGGCGACTCGCACGACGAAGCCCGCACCGTCACCGAGCGCCACCACGAAGCCGCGCACCAGCCTGATCCGCGGTGACTCCGGCCCCAAGGTGCTTGCCCTGCAGCGGCGCCTCACGGAGCTCGGCTACTGGCTCGGTGCCCCCGACGGCTCGTTCGGGTCGCTCACCCAGCAGGCCGTGTGGGCGTTCCAGAAGTCCGCGGGCCTGCGGCGCGACGGCGTCGTCGGGCCGAAGACGCTCCGGGCCCTCGAGGCCGGCATCCGGCCGAAGGCCACGATCGGTGGCAGCGGGGTCGAGATCGACCTCGACCGGCAGATCCTGCTCGTCGTGCGCGGCGGCTCGGTGCGCACGATCCTGAACACCTCCACCGGCAGCGGCGAGGAGTACACCTCGACCTCCGGAAACCGTGCCATCGCCGTCACACCGCGCGGCAGCTACACGGTCTACCGCGCCGTCGACGGCCCCGTCACCAACTCGCTCGGGCAGCTCTGGCGGCCGCGCTTCTTCCACCGCGGCATCGCCGTGCACGGCTCGGGGAACATCCCGCCGTGGCCCGACTCGCACGGCTGCGCCAGGGTCAGCAACGCCGCCATCGACATGATCTGGGCGACCGACCTGATGCCGGTCGGCAGCCGCGTCGTGGTGCGCTGACCCCTAGCAGACCTGCGCCCGGGCGCCCCGCGCCGACCCCGGCGACCCCCCAGAAAGTCGGACGAATCCGTCATTACCGGTCCCGGCAACGGGTCGGGTCGGACACACTCGGGCCATGACGGCTGCAGCAGGGGCGCCCGATGCGGGACGGCGGGGCGGTGGTTCCCCCGCGCGCCATCGGCACGCGGCCGCACCGAGCCGGCGCCGCCGCTGGCCGTTCGTGGTGCTCGCGGTGGTGGCGCTCATGGCCGTGCTGGCGGGCATCGGACTGGTCGTGCTCCGTGACGACGCCGAGGCCACCGCGGCGGGCTGCTCGGGGAAGGCCGCCCTGCGGATCGCCGCCGCCCCGGCCCTGTCGTCGACGCTCAAGGCGTATGCCGACGACTTCGACACCTGGGTGAAGGACCGGGCCGACGTGCCCTGCACGACCACGCAGATCACCGCAGCCTCGCCCCAGGAGCTGTCCGAGGAGGTCTCCCGCGCGCTGGACGGCGACACCGCGAACGCCCCGACCACCTGGGTGCCCGACTCCTCGCTGTGGCGCAACGTGCTCGCCCGTGACCCCCGGCTGAGCTCGGTGCTGCCCCGCAACTACCCGGTGGTCGCCGCCACCCCCGTCGTCTTCGCCGCCCCCCGCCCGATGGCCGAGGCCCTCGGCTGGCCGGACACCCAGCCCTCGTGGGAGCAGCTGAGTGCGCTGGCCGCGAACCCCGCCGGCTGGTCGGCCGTGAAGCACCCCGAGTGGGGCCGGGTGCGGCTCGACTGGCCCGACCCGCTGACCTCCACCGCCGGGCTGGGCTCGACCGTGGCGGTCTACCGCGACCTGGCGATCGGCGCCGAGGCCACCGACGACCTGCGTCGCCGCCTGGTCACCGCGCACAACGCCGTGAACGGCGCCACCGGCAACCTGTCCGGCGCGCTCGCGGCGCTGCGGGCCGAGGGTGCCACCGCCGCCGAGGGGCTGCGCGACCTGCCGATCGTGCCCGCGACCGAGCAGGAGGTCGTCGCCTTCAACGCCGCCAAGCCGGCCGTCGAGGTCGCGGCGATCTACCCGACCGAGGGCTGGGTGGTCAGCGAGGTGCCGGTGCTGCCGCTGCGCGGCTCGTGGGTCAGCGACGCGCAGCGCACGGCATCCGAGGCCTTCGCCGACTTTGTCGTGCGGGGCGCTCCCCAGGACGCCCTGCAGCGCGCCGGGTGGCGGGCCGCCCGGCTCGACGCGGCGGCGACGTCGGCCACCGGGGTCGTGCCGACCGAGCCGCGCTACACCCCCGCCCAGCCCAGCCAGGACGTGCTGGCCCGGACCCTGCAGAACTGGACCGCCCTGGACCGCCGGGGCTCCCTGCTCGTCGTGCTCGACACCTCCGGATCGATGAAGGAGGAGGTCGGCACCACCGGCAAGACCCGGCTGACCGTCGCCAAGGAGGCGCTGCTGGCCTCGCTGCCGTTCTTCTCCGACCAGGCCTCGGTGGGGCTGTGGACCTTCTCGCGCGCCGCCACGGGCCCCGACTACCGCGCGGTCGTCCCGCTGGGCCGGCTCGACCGCCGGGTCGGTGGCGGCACCGCCCGCGACACCATCGCGACCTCGGTGCCGCGGATCACCGCGGACGGCGACACCGGGCTGTACGACACCACGCTCGCCGCCGTCGGCGCGGTGCGCGCCGGCTGGCAGCCCGGGCCGAACACGGTCGTGCTGATCAGCGACGGCAAGAACGAGGACCCGGGCAGCCCGGACCTGCGCACCACCCTCTCCCGCCTGGTCGACGGTGCCGACCCGGCCCGCCCGGTGGAGGTCGTCACGATCGCGCTGGGCTCGGGTGCCGACGCGCGGGCGCTGCGCAACATCGCCGCCACCACCAAGGGCAAGGCCTACACCGCCGCCCGCCCCGAGGACCTCGAGTCGGTCTTCCTCGCCGCGCTGACCGGCTGACCGCCGCAGCGCCGGCCGCCCAGCCCTCACCCGGCGCGGGCGTCGACAGCGGGCGGGGTGGCGACCATGCTGGCGCGATGACGACCAGCCCGGCACCGTCCCGCCTCACCGCCCGCCACTGGCGCACCCGTCGCTCGGCGGCGGTCGCCGGCCTCCTGTTCGCCGTGCTGCTCATCACCGCGATGGTCATGATGCGGCTCGCCCTGGCCGACGACTCGCTCCAGTCGCTCGCGACGGATGCCGCGAGCCGTCGCCTGGTGCGCTGGAGCCTGCAGCTCGTGCCGTTCGCCGGCATCGCCTTCCTGTGGTTCATCGGGGTGGTGCGCGACCAGCTCGGCGAGCGCGAGGACCGGCTCTTCTCGACCGTGTTCCTGGGCAGCGGCCTGCTCTTCCTCGGCATGGTCTTCGTCGGGGCCGTGATCTCGGCGAGCCTGATGGCGATGCTGGCCGGGCCGCATCCGGACGAGCTGGTGTGGGAGTACGGCCGCGACAACACCCAGGTGCTCATCTCGGTCTACGCGATGCGGATGGCGGCGGTCTTCACCCTCTC
>DASSQL010000177.1:0-6321 GCA_035702525.1 Ornithinibacter sp.
CGGCCAGGTCGACCGGTGCCTCGCCTCGCTCGTCGAGGACGGGCTGCTCGAACCGCACGGCCGTGGGGGCTACCGCCTCCCGCGGTGAGCACACCCGTTCGGTGGGTGGAAAGGCAGTGGGCCGGTACCCGGCATCCCGTCACACTGGTCGACATGACCACCGTTGACGTCTCGACACCGACGCACCGCTCGCCCGAGGAGCTGGAGGCCTTCCTGCCGCAGCTGCTCGCCGCCCCGCGTGACGCGGGCACCCTCGAGCTCGTCGTGCGACGCCCCGCGCCGGGCGAGCGCGAGGTGCTCGACGAGGGCGAGCTCGACCCGGCCGTCGGCCTGGTCGGCGACACCTGGCTGGAGCGCGGCAGCAGCAGGACCGCCGACGGCGGCCCGCACCCCGAGATGCAGCTCAACGTGATGAGCGCCCGGATGGTCGCGTTCCTCGCCGGCGACCCGGCCCGCCGGGCCCTGGCCGGTGACCAGCTCTACCTCGACCTCGACCTCTCGCACGACAACCTGCCGGCCGGCAGCCGGCTGACGATCGGCGACCCCGAGGTGCGCGGCGCGGTCATCGAGGTGACCGAGCCGCCGCACACCGGGTGCGCGAAGTTCGTCGAGCGGTTCGGCGCCGAGGCGATGCGCTTCGTCAACGGCGCGGTGGGCCGACCCATGCGCCTGCGTGGGCTGAACGCACGCGTGGTCGTGCCGGGTCGGGTGCGACCCGGCGACCCGGTGCGGGTCACCCGCCCCTGACCGACGGATCGGCCCGCCCCCGGCAGTGCCGGGAGCGGGCCGTTCCATCACGCGCGGCTGCAGGGGCTCGCGCGGATGCGGGGTCAGCGGATCGGGTAGACCGGCTGGCTCTGCGGGTTCAGCTCCTTCAGGCGCACCGAGTTCGCCTTGCGCAGCGACGGGTCCTTGAGCATCAGCACGTCGAAGCCCTTCTGGATGTCCGAGCTGTAGACGAACCCGTTGTAGTAGTACGCCGACCAGGTGCCGCCGACGTTCGCCGGGGCCAGCGGGCCGCGCTCGAAGTAGCCGAGCTCGCGGGGGGCACCGGAGTCGGTGAACTCCCACAGCGAGACCCCGCCCTGGTACCAGGACTGCACCATGACGTCGCGGCCCTTGACCGGCACGATCGAGCCGTTGTGCGCCACGCAGTTCTCGGTGTCGCCCTGGTTGCGCGGGATCTTGTAGTACGACCGGAAGGTCAGCTGGTTGTCGGCCGACAGGTCGTAGATGCCGTTCGCGCCGCGGGTCGGGCCGACCCTGTCGTTGCAGGTCGCCTGGCCGCCACCACCGAGCTCGTCGGTGAAGACCACCTTGGTGCCGTCGGTGTTGAACGTGGCCGAGTGCCAGAACGCGAAGTTCGTGGTGTCCCGCACCGTCTCGACCACCGTCGGGGCCTCCGGGTTCGAGATGTCCATGATCACGCCGTCACCCATGCAGGCACCGGCGGCGATCTTCTTCGACGGGTAGGCGGTGATGTCGTGGCAGCCCGACGTCGTCGAGGAGCCGTTCGAGCCGGGGTTGCCGCCGTCGGGGAAGAGGTTCGGTGTGGCGACGACCGCCGCGGCGGTCGGGTCGCCCTTGGGCACCTTCACGATCGAGATCGCGTCGTGCGGCGGCTGGCAGTCGGGGAACTGCGACGACGGCGAGTAGCTCGACACGTAGATGTAGTCGGAGGTGGCGCCGGGCACCAGGGAGTTGGTGTGCGAGCCACAGGCCGTCTCCACCGACTTCACGTAGGTCGGTGCGGTCGGGTCGGACACGTCGAAGATCTTGATGCCCTCCCAGGACGCCTTGACCGCCGCGGACTGGCCGACGCTGGCGCACGAGTCGTCCGAGCGCGAGGAGTCGGTCGACAGGTAGAGCAGGTCACCGGAGACGGTGATGTCGTTCTGCGAGCCGGGGCAGTTCACCTGGGCCAGCGTCACCGGAGCCGACGGCTCGGAGATGTCGTAGATGATGAAGCCCTGGTAGTTGCCGACGTAGGCCCGGTCGCCCTGGAAGGCGATGTCGGTGCCGAACTGCCCGGTGAACGGGCCGGCGTGTGGGGTGTTGCTCATGTGCTTGATGTTGGCACTGTGGCCGACCTGGTCCGGCTCGAGCCCGGTGCCCGAGAGCCCCAGTCCGTCACCTGCGGATGCCGCCCCGACGCCTCCGGCGCCGGTCACCAGCACGGCGGCGGCCACCACCGCGAAATACCTCAAACGTGTCATCTTCCACCTCGATCTGCTCGGCCGCGCGACGCCGTCGGTCGACGGTGGCCACGTCGGCAGGGGGTGTGGGTCCGGCAACTGTGCCCCGGCGAGGTGCCCGAAAAGGCATAGGGAACGCAAAGATTGCGCACAGGTTGGGTCGGGTTACAGTGGCGCGATGTCCCGCCCCCTGCACTCCTCGACCGCGTCGTCGCGCCCCGTTCGACTGGCCGCGGTGCTCGCCATGACCGCCGCTTCCTTCGGGCTCGCGGGGTGCACCGGCGATGACGCGGCGCTTCCTGCCGTCACCGCCAGCAGCGCGAGTGTGCCTGTGCTGCAACCGGGTCGGCCCGGTGAGCCGAACGCCACCGTGACCGGTTCCGCTGCGGCGCCGACGACGACGGTGACCGCGCGGCCGGCGGACGCCCGGTTCTACCAGGAGATGATCGTGCACCACGCGCAGGCACTGGTCATGGTGCGCTCGGTGCTGCCCGACCTCACCGACCCGCAGGTGAAGTCGCTCGCCGACCGGATCGGCGACGAGCAGGAGCCCGAGATCGCGGCGATGTCGTCGTGGCTGGAAGGCCGGGGGCAGGACGTGCCGCCCGAGGCCACCAACCCGAACCTCACCGACCACGGTTCGCACGCCATGCCGGGGATGGCGAGTGCGGCCGAGCTCTCCCGGCTCGCGACAGCCAGTGGCGCCGATGCCGACCGGCTCTTCCTCGGCCTGATGATCCGCCACCACCAGGGCGCGCTCGCGATGGTCGACGAGCACGCCAAGAACGCCGCGGACGAGCGCGTCGAGGAGACCGCCGCCGAGATCCACGTGACCCAGAGCAAGCAGATCGCGCAGATGCAGGAGATGCTCGACCGGCTGGGCTGAGCCCCGGCACGGGGCCGCTGCGGGTTCTCGCACCCCGGCGGTGCTGGGACGGGCTGACGCGAGGCGACGCACCGGCATACAGTGCTGGCCAACGAGCCATGAGCGGTGGCGGTGGTCAGCACGGAGGACACGGCAGTGGGGGCAGGACGGAATCGGCGGCGCGGGACCTGGGCGGTCGCGCTGGCCGTGGGGGTGGTGCTCGTCGGGCAGCCGGCCCTGGCCGACGAGGGCCTGGCGACCGGCGGCCGCAGCCGCTTCGTGCTCGACCCGAAGGCGACGACCGTCGACGCGACGGTCACCATCGACCTGCGCAACACCACGCCGAACCGGGGTGGCTTCTTCTACTACTACGACGCCTTCAGCGTGCCGGTGCCGGCCGGGGCCGAGAAGGTGCGCGCCCGCAGCGGGGGCTCGTCGCTGTCGGTGTCGCTCAAGGGCACCGTGGACCCGTCGACCAGGCTGGCCCGCATCACCTTCCCGAACCTGCTCTACGGCCGCACCCGCACGATCACCCTGACCTACGAGGTGCCCGGCGAGAGGCCGCGCTCGAAGGACAGCACCCGGGTCGGGCCCGGCTACGCGAGCTTCGCGGTCTACGGGGTCGGGGACTCCGGGCGCAACCTGGTCGAGGTGGTCGCGCCGTCGTCGATGACCTTCGACTCCACCAGTGACGACTTCACCAGCACCGAGCAGGGCAAGCTCACCACCCACTCCTCGGATGCCGTGTCGCCGGAGGGCGGGTCGTGGGCCGTGGTGTCGCTGCGTGACCCGGCGCGCACCGACGAGCGGGTGGTCGACGTCGCCGGGGTCTCGCTGCTGCTCGACGGGTTCCAGGACGACCCGAAGTGGAGCCGCTTCGTCGCCGGCCAGGTGACCAAGGGGCTCCCGGCTCTAGAGAAGCTGGTCGGCGCGAAGTGGCCCGGCGGGCTGGAGCGGATCCGGGAGGACGCCTCCCCCTCGCTGCGCGGGTACGACGGCTGGTTCGACCCGACCGACGACGAGATCGTCATCGGCGAGCAGCTCGACGCCGACCTGATCTTCCACGAGCTGTCGCACGCCTGGGTGTCCGGCGAGCGGTTCGACCAGCGCTGGCTGTCCGAGGGACTGGCCCAGGTGCTGGCCGAGCGGGCGGTCAAGGCCACCGGCGGCACGCCGTACGTGCACCCGAAGGTGTCGCGCGGCTCCTCGGACGCCGTCGCGCTGAACGGCTGGGGTGGCTCGGCGGGGTCCAGGTCCGAGGCCGTCGACGCCTACGCCTACCCCGCGTCCTACGCGGTGACCTCCTCCCTCGTCGGTCGCCTCGACGACGCGAAGCTGGCGGCGGTGCTCGGCGCCGCCATCCGTGGCGAGCGTGCCTACGACCCGCCCGGCACGAAGGACGCCAACGGCGGGCGCACCGACTGGATGCGCTGGCTCGACCTGCTCGAGACCCGGGGTGGCGTCCCCGACGGCGCCGACGTCTACCGGCGCTGGGTGCTCACCGGCCAGCAGCGTGCCGCCCTGGCCCCCCGGGCGAAGGCACGCGCGGCCTACGCCGCCGTGGACGAGGCCGACGGCGCGTGGCTGCCGCCCGAGGGGCTGCGCGACGCCATGACCGACTGGGACTTCGAGCGGGCCGACGCGGTGCGTGCGAAGGTGGCGGGTCTCGGCGCCGCCGCGACCGCGGTGCAGACGGCGGCCCAGCGGGCCGGCATCGAGGTGCCGGATGCCGTGCGCGCCGGCTACGAGCGCGCCGAGCAGGACGAGCAGTACACCGCGCTCGCCACCACCCTGCCCAAGGCGGCCGTGGCGGTCACCGCGGTCGGGGCCGCCGAGCGGGCGGCGGGCCGGGACCGCGACCCGGTGAGCGCCCTCGGTGCCACCCTGCTGGGCGTCGACGACCGGGCCGCCGAGGCGTCAGCACTGCTCGACGACGGCCAGTACGCCGCCGCGACGACGGCGGCCGACGACGCGACCAGCCGGTCGGACAAGGCCCTGCCGGTCGGCCTGGCCCTGCCGATCCTGCTGCTCCTGCTCGTCGCCGGCCTCGTGCTGTGGGTCCGCCGGGCGATGACCGGGCACGGGCGCCACGGGTCGGAGCCGGAGGCGAACCCGCAGGCGAACCCCGGGGCGAAGCCTGGGGCGACCCCTCCGGCGCTCGAGGAGCCGGTACAGCACGCGGCGCCGGTGACCGAGGGCTAGAGGACCCGCAGCATCCGGGTGTTGCCCAGGGTGTTGGGCTTGACCCGTTCCAGGTCGAGGAACTCGGCGACGCCCTCGTCGTAGCTGCGCAGCAGCTCGGCGTAGACCTCGGGGTCGACGGCCTGGCCCTCGATCGGCTCGAACCCGTGCCGGGCGAAGAACGTGGTCTCGAAGGTGAGGCAGAACAGCCGGCTCAGGCCGAGCCGCCGGGCCCGCTCGACGAGCCGCTCGAGCACGGCCGACCCGACCCCGGTGCCGAGTACCGAGGCGTCGACGGCCAGGGTGCGCACCTCCCCGAGGTCCTCCCAGAGCACGTGCAGGGCGCCGCAGCCGACGACCCGCCCGTCGACCTCGGCGACGACGAAGTCGGTGACCGACTCGTAGTAGGCGACGGCCTCCTTGTTCAGCAGCACGCGCCGCTCGGCCAGCGGCGCGACGAGCGCGCGGATGGCGCGGACGTCGGACGTGCGCGCGGCCCGGACGACGACGGCATCCGGCCCGGGGGCCTGGGCGGGGGTGTCGGTCGGCACCACTGGAGCGTATCGGCGGCTCGGCCGGCCTCCGCGCACCGGCCCGGGGCATGGACGCGGCCCGCCACCGCAGGGGTGGTGGCGGGCCGCTCGCAAGAAGCCTGAAGGCTCTTGCGTGATCCAGTGTGCGTCAGGGGTCGTCGCGGTTGGGTAAAGGCCGGTTCAAAGTTTGGTCAGCCCGGCGAGGGGCGGGGGAGGGCACCGCCGCCCGGACCGGGCACGACGAGGGGCCCCGACCGGCTGGTCGGGGCCCCTCGTGCGATGCCGTCAGGGCACCAGCGGCGGTCAGCCCTCGGCGGCCACGACGGGCACGTCGATGGACCCGGTGTGCGGCGTCCCCTCGAAGGTGAACGTCGCCTCCTTGCCCTCGCCGGTGACGTCGACGGCGACGATCTCGCCGGCGCGCAGCTCGCCGAAGAGGATCTTCTCCGAGAGCACGTCCTCGATCTCGCGCTGGATGGTGCGACGCAGCGGTCGCGCACCGAGCACGGGGTCGTAGCCCTTGGTCGCCAGCAGGTTCTTGGCCGCG
>DASSQL010000178.1:0-13059 GCA_035702525.1 Ornithinibacter sp.
AGGGCCGTGAGGTGGAGGTCGTGCACGCCGGGCCCACCAAGGAGGCCACCCTCGCGGCCTTCGCCGAGGCGCTGGACTTCCCCGCCTGGTTCGGCGGCAACCTCGACGCCCTCGCCGACTGCCTGGGCCACCTGGCCCGCACCGCGCCGGGCGAGACCGAGCTCGTCGTCGACGGCGTGGCCGAGCTCGCCCGCGAGGACCCGTTCGCGTGGGCCGACCTGCGTGGCCTGCTCGGCGAGCTGGCGTCGTCGCACCCCCGCTTTCACGTCACGGTGATCGACCGCTGACAATGGACCCCGTGACCCCACGCACCGTCGCGATCCTCGGCTCCACCGGCTCGATCGGCACCCAGGCCCTGGAGGTCGTCGCCGGGCACCCCGAACGATTCACCGTCGTGGCGCTGTCGGCAGGCGGCAACGTCGACCTGCTGGCCCGCCAGGCGGTGCTCTTCGACGTCCCCCTCGTCGCCGTCGCCCGTGGCGAGGAGGACGAGGTCCGCGCCGCCGTCGCGGCGATGGCCGCGGATGCCGGCCGCCGCGGGTACGCCCCCGAGGTCGTGGTCGGCTTGGATGCCGCCACGGTCGCCGCCGGCTGCGGCGCCGACGTCGTGCTCAACGGGGTCACCGGCTCGATCGGGCTGCGCCCGACCCTCGCCGCGCTGGCGGCCGGGTCGGTGCTGGCGCTGGCCAACAAGGAGTCGCTGATCATCGGGGGCCCGCTGGTGAAGGCGGCCGCCGGGCCCGACCAGGTCGTGCCCGTCGACTCCGAGCACAGCGCCATCGCGCAGAGCCTGCGCGGCGGCCGGTCGCAGGAGGTGCGGCGGCTCGTCGTGACGGCGAGCGGTGGCCCGTTCCGCGGGCGCTCACGTGCCGAGCTGGCCGACGTGACGCCCGAGCAGGCGCTGGCTCACCCGAACTTCGCGATGGGGCGGGTCATCACGACGAACTCGGCGACCCTGGTGAACAAGGGCCTGGAGGTGATCGAGGCACACCTGCTCTTCGACATCCCGTTCGACCGGATCGACGTCGTGGTGCACCCGCAGCAGCAGATCCACTCGATGGTCGAGTTCCACGACGGCTCGACGATCGCCCAGCTCGGCCCGCCGCGGATGCTCGTTCCCATCGCGCTCGGCCTGTCCTGGCCGGAGCGCCTCGAGGACGTCGACGTGCCGTGCGACTGGACCCGGGCGCAGACCTGGGAGTTCCACCCCCTCGACGACGACGCGTTCCCCGCGGTGCGGCTGGCCCGGCAGGTCGGCGCCGCGGGCGGCACCTACCCGGCGGTCTACAACGCGGCCAACGAGGTGTGCGTCGACGCCTTCCACGACGGCACGATCCGCTTCACCGACATCGTCGACACCATCGAGCAGGTGGTGCAGGCCCACGCCGGCCACGAGGGCGACGCGCACAGCCTCGAGGGGGTGCTCGAGGCGGACGCCTGGGCGCGCACCGAGGCCGCCCGCGTGCTCGCGGCGGGCTCCCGGGCCGGCTGACCCGCCCCGGCGGAGGTGTCGGTGGTGTGCGCGGACCGGGCGCCCCCCTGCAGGCACCTGGTCCGTGACCTGCACGAAGCGGCCCCCTGCGGCTGCTTCCTGCGTCTCGTCGACAAGGACGACTCTGCCCGGTCCCGGGTGCAGCGACCGGTGCGGAACGGGTGCAGGACGGGTGCAGTGTCAGGCGGGCGGGTCGAGCCGGTAGCCGATGCCGCGCACCGACTTCAGCGGTGACGTCGTCGCGTCGTCCCAGCCCACCTTGCGGCGCAGGCGCAGCACGGCGAACTTCACCCGCTCCTGTCCGCCGCCGCTGTGGTCGGCCCACACGGCCGACAGGATCTGGGTCGGGGTGAGCACCTGTCCCTCGTGGCGCAGGAACATGCTCAGCAGGTCGAACTCCAGGGGGGTCACCGAGACGTCGGACCCGTCGACCGTGACCGCGTGCCGGGTGGGGGAGAGCACGATCCGGCCGTGCCCGAGGTCGGAGCCGGTCCACGTCGCGTCACCGGCCCGGCGCAGCAGCCCGTCGATCCGGGCGACCAGCTCGGCGTTGTGGAAGGGCTTGGTGAGGTAGTCGTCGGCGCCGCCCCGCAGGCCGCGTACCTTGTCCTCGTCGCGGCCCGCCGCGGTGAGCAGGAGGACCGGGATGTCGCTCAGCTCGCGGATGCGGGACAGCACGCCCCAGCCGTCGAGCTTGGGCAGCCCGATGTCGAGCACGACGAGCTGGGGGTGCAGGTCGTACGCGACCCGCAGGGCCTCGACGCCGTCTGCGGCCCGGGTGACCTCGTGGCCGTTGCGGGTCAGCAGGGTCGCCAGGGCCAGGGCGATGTCCGGGTTGTCCTCGACGACGAGGATGCGGGCCATCTCAGGCCTCCTCGTACGGCAGGCGGACGGTGACGGTGGTGCCGACCCCGGGCGGGCTCTGGACCGAGATCCGGCCGTGGTGCTCGTCGACGATGAGCCGGCTGATCGCGAGCCCGAGACCGGTGCCGCCGGGCCTGCCCGTCCCGGCCGCGTCGGACGCGCTCGACGCCCGGAAGAAGGCGTCGAACACGTGTGGGATCTCGGCCTCAGGGATGCCGATCCCGTTGTCGGAGATGGTGATCGACCAGTGGAAGGTCTCCGGCAGCACCTCGGTGACCACGCGCACGGTGCCGCCGGGCAGGGTGTAGTTGATGGCGTTGCCGACCAGGTTGGACACGACCTGCTGCAGGCGCACCCAGTCGCCGCGCACCTTGGGGCCGGCAGTCGTGGTGACGCCCAGCTCGACGCCGCGCTCACCCGCCCGGGGCGTGAGCTCGGTGACGACCTGGGTCACGATGTCCGGCAGGTCGACGAGCCCGAGCGACAGGGGGAGCGTGTGCGACTCGAGCTTGGCCACGAGCAGGAGGTCCTCGATCAGCCGCAGCAGCCGTTGCGAGTTGCGGTCGATGATCTCCAGGAAGGTCGACTGCTCCGGCGTGAGGGAGCCGGCCGAGGGGTCCTTGAGCATCTCGGCGAAGCTGACGACCGAGGTGAGCGGGGTGCGCAGCTCGTGCGAGACGGTGGCGACGAACTCGTTCTTCAGCGCGGCAAGCTCGGCGAGCGAACGGTTCTGGTCGGTGAGCATCTGGCGCTCGGCGATGTGCTGGGTGATGTCCCGGTAGACCCACAGGTGACCGGCGTGCCGGCCGCCGCTGTCGATGGGCAGGTAGTCGCGCTCCAGCGTGCTGCCGTCGACGAGCGAGAGCTGCTCGCCGATGATCGGGAAGCCCTGGCTGACCCGCTGGTCGACGCCGGCGACGAAGCCCTCCGGGTCGGCGAACAGCGACTTGATCTGGTGGGCCGTCCGGCTGCCGTCGGTGCCCACGAGGTCGTCGGCGCTGATCGGGAGGCGCAACAGGTCGACGAGCACGTCGTTGGCCACCAGCACGTTGCGGGTGCCGTCCTCGAGCAGCACCGCCGAGCCGAGGTTGTCGATGAGGGTGCGCATCTGCGCGGTCGCATCGGCCAGCCGGTGCTCGCGCTGCCGTTCCTGGGTCACGTCGTCGGCGCGGATGAGCAGGGCGGCGACCTCCGGCAGGGCGGTGAGGTCCTCGCCGACCACCTCGCAGACCAGGTGGCTGCCGTCCGACCGGCGAAGCCGCAGGTCCATCCCGTCGCGGGGGCCGCGGGTGCCGTCGGCGACCTCGGCCATGAGGCGGGCCGCGGCCTCGCGGTCGTCGGGGTGCACGATCGACAGGAACCCGCCCGGCAGGGGCGTGCCGGAGGGCGGGCCGAGCAGCCACTCGCCGGCGAGGAAGGTGCCGTCCACGCCGTCGGGGGTGCACAGCACGAGCGCCTTGGTCGAGTGCCGCACGATCGCCTCGTAGCGGGCCTGCGACTCGCGCAGCAGCTCCTGGGTGCGTCGCAGCTCGGTGATGTCGCGGATGAAGCCGGTGAACTCGCGGCGCCCGTCGTGCACCATCGGCACGGCGATCAGCTCGACGACCAGGGCGGTGCCGTCGCGGCGGACGGCGGGCAGCTCGAGCCGCTGGTTCAGCACCGGGCCCTCGCCCGTCGCGACGTACCGCAGGATGCCGTCGCGGTGCGCCGCTGCGTGGTCGGCCGGGATGAACAGCTCGCCGAGGTCGCGGCCGAGGGCCTCCTCGCGCGACCAGCCGAACAGCACCTCGGACGCCGGGTTGAACTCCACGACGCGGCCCTGCTCGTCGATGGTGACGATGGAGTCCAGGGCGGCCCCGACGATGGCAGCACTGCGGTCGCCGGTCGGGTCCTGCCCCAGGGGCGTGTCGGCCACGGACACCCCGGTCGGCAGCGTGCCGACGGGCGCGTCGTCGCTCATGCCCCCACGGTAGACACTGCGTGCACGGGCGGCATGTCGGTCCGCGAAAGGTCGTCCGAACGGCCCGTTCAGGAGGCCGACGTACCCTAGATCGCATGTCAACGCTCGCCTTCGTCCTCGGTGTCCTCTTCATGGCCACCGGCGTCGCCGCGTCGATCGCCCTGCACGAGGTCGGTCACCTCGTGCCGGCCAAGCGGTTCGGCGTGCGGGTGACCCAGTACATGGTCGGCTTCGGCCCCACGATGTGGTCCCGGCGCCGCGGCGAGACCGAGTACGGCGTGAAGGTGATCCCGCTCGGCGGCTACATCCGGATGATCGGCATGTTCCCCCCGCGCGCGGGTGACCAGCCCGGCACGGTTCGGGCGTCGAGCACCGGCCGGTTCAGCCAGCTCGTCGACGAGGCCCGCGCCGCGAGCCTGGAGGAGGTGCGCCCGGGCGACGAGGACCGCGTCTTCTACCGCCTGTCGGTGCCGAAGAAGGTCACCGTCATGCTCGGCGGCCCGACCATGAACCTCCTCATCGGCATCGTGCTGCTCACCCTCCTCGTCACCGTGCACGGCGTGGCCACGGCACAGCCCGGGGCCGTCGTCGCCACGGTGTCGCAGTGCGTGGTCCCCGTGACCAAGGCCGGCGACGCGACCACCTGCACCGACCAGCCGAAGACGCCGGCGCTCGCGGCCGGCATCCGGCCCGGTGACCGCATCGTGTCGATCGCCGGCGAGCCGGTCGACGACACCTCCGACGTCGGCGCCCTGATCCGCCCCCGCGTCGACCAGCCGGTCGCCATCGTCCTCGAGCGCGACGGCGAGCAGCTCACCGTCACCGCCACCCCGATCCGCAACGTCGTGCCGGTGCTCGGCGCCGACGGCCTGCCGGTCACGAACGCCGACGGCACGACGCAGACCACCGAGGCCGGCTTCCTCGGTGTGCGCTCCTCGTCGCCGGTCGCGTACGTGCCGCAGTCGGTCACCGAGGTGCCCGGCATCCTGTGGGGTTTCGTCAGCGGCACCGCCCAGGCCCTGGTGCACGTCCCCGAGCGGATGGTGGGGGTGTGGCAGGCGGCGTTCGGCGGGGCCGAGCGCGAGGCCGACAGCCCGATGTCCGTCGTCGGCGTGGGCCGCGTCGCGGGCGAGGCCAGCGGCGGCAAGTACGACTCGCTGGTCGGCAAGTCCGCCGGTGACAAGATCTGGTTCCTCGTCGGCCTCCTCGCCGCGCTGAACTTCATGCTCTTCCTGTTCAACCTGATCCCGCTGCTGCCGCTCGACGGCGGCCACGTCGCCGGCGCCCTGTGGGAGGGGCTCAAGCGGCAGATCGCCAAGCTGCTCGGCCGGCCCGACCCCGGCTACGTCGACGTCGCGAAGGCCCTCCCGATCGCCTACACGGTCTCGACGGTGCTGCTCGGTGCCTCGCTGCTGCTGATCTACGCCGACGTCGTCAAACCGGTCAACCTCGGCGGCTGAGCAGCTCGTCGCGGCGGGCCGTGAGGTCGGCCAGCCGCTGGTCGAGTGCGGCCCCGCGCAGGCCCAGCCGCGCCATGGCCTCACGCACGGAGGCCACGGCGGTGTCGACCCGCAGCACGCTGTCCTTGATGCTCGAGCGCACCGACAGGTCGCTGAACACGTTGTCGAACCACACGTCGAAGGTCCGGGCGCTGGGGGAGATGCCGAGGTCGGCGCGCAGCCCGGTCACGCCCTGCACGTCGTCGAGCTCGCGCGCGAGGTCGACCAGGGCGTCCTGTGCCGCCGCGATGGACCGCCCCGCCGCGTCGATCCGGTCGTGCTTGACCATCGAGGAGATCAACCCGCCGCCGAACCAGGTGTCGTAGGCCGACCACGAGTCGGCCGAGCCCAGCTCGTTGCGCGCCGCGTCGAGCGCGGCGGCAGCCCGCACCCCCGCGTCGCGGGCCTGGGCCAGCTCGGCCGCCTCGGCCCGCACCGCTGCCAGCTCGTCGAGCACCGGCTCCAGCTCGGGGGCGGCCGAGGCGCCCGAGGCGCGCAGGGCGGTGGCGTGGGAGTCGGCCGCCGCCTCCCGCCGGGCCGTGGTGTCGCCGAGCTGCGCCAGCCGCCGCTCGACCTCCTCGCGGCGGGCCGCGACCGACTGGAGCCGGGCCAGCGCGGTCTGCGCGGCGTAGCGGGCAGCGACCTCCTCGGCGCGTTCGCGGTCGAGCTCGCCGGTCCGCGTGCCCCGCACGGCGGCCAGCACGGCGGTGAGCCCGAACCCCTCGAGCCGCTCGACGTCGGCGAGCTCGTCGACGTGGCGGGCGCGCAGGCGCTCGAGGCCCTCGCGGGCCGCGCCCTCGTCGCGCCTGAGCACCTGCAGCTGCTCGCGCAGGTGCGCGGCCTCGTGGTCCTCGGCGATGGCGCGGTCGAAGGTGTCCCGGGTCTGCACGACGTCGATCATGGCGCTTCGAGCACGCGCACGTAGGCTTGGTTCCATGTCGGTCTCCCTCGGTATGCCCCCGCTGCCCCCGCCCGTCGTCGCCCCCCGGCGCACCAGCCGGAAGATCTCGGTCGGCAAGGTCGAGGTCGGCGGAGACGCACCCGTGTCGGTGCAGTCGATGACGACGACGCCGACCACCGACATCAACGCGACGCTCCAGCAGATCGCCGAGCTCACGGCATCCGGCTGCGACATCGTGCGGGTGGCGTGTCCGAGCCAGGACGACGCGGAGGCCCTGCCGGCCATCGCGCGCAAGTCGCAGATCCCGGTGATCGCCGACATCCACTTCCAGCCGAAGTACGTCTACGCGGCGATCGACGCCGGCTGCGCCGCGGTGCGCGTGAACCCGGGCAACATCCGCCAGTTCGACGACCAGGTGGCCGAGATCGCCCGTCGCGCCAAGGCCGCGAACGTCTCGATCCGGATCGGCGTCAACGCCGGCTCGCTCGACAAGCGCATCCTCGACAAGTACGGCAAGCCCACCGCCGAGGCGCTCGTCGAGTCGGCCGTGTGGGAGGCGAGCCTGTTCGAGGAGCACGACTTCCACGACTTCAAGATCTCGGTCAAGCACAACGACCCGGTCGTCATGATCAAGGCCTACCAGCTGCTCGCCGAGCGCGGCGACTGGCCGCTGCACCTCGGCGTCACCGAGGCCGGGCCGGCGTTCCAGGGCACGATCAAGTCGGCCACCGCCTTCGGCGCGCTGCTCTCGCAGGGCATCGGCGACACCATCCGGGTCTCGCTGTCGGCCCCGCCGGTCGAGGAGGTCAAGGTCGGCATCCAGATCCTCCAGTCGCTCAACCTGCGCCCGCGCAAGCTCGAGATCGTCTCGTGCCCCTCGTGCGGCCGCGCCCAGGTCGACGTCTACAAGCTCGCCGACGAGGTCACCGCCGGCCTCGAGGGCATGACCGTGCCGTTGCGGGTGGCCGTCATGGGCTGCGTCGTCAACGGCCCCGGCGAGGCCCGCGAGGCCGACCTCGGGGTCGCGTCCGGCAACGGCAAGGGCCAGATCTTCGTGCGCGGCGAGGTCATCAAGACCGTGCCCGAGAACATGATCGTCGAGACGCTCATCGAGGAGGCCATGCGGATCGCCGAGGAGATGGGCGAGCCGATGGACGAGGAGTCCGCGGGCGCCCCCTCGGTCACCGTCAGCTGAGCTGCGCGCCCGGATGCCGGTGGGTCGCCTCGACGCCGTCGTCCCACCGCCGCCAGCCGGTGGGCGTGCGGAGGTGCTCGCCGAGCTCGCCGCGCAGCTGACGACACTGGGTGCCGGGCGCCGCGTCGTGGTGGCGCTCGACGGCGTCGACGGCGCCGGCAAGACGGTGCTGGGCCGGGAGCTGGCCGCCCTGGTCGCACCGCACCGCGAGGCGCACCGGGTCTCGGTCGACGGCTTCCACCGGCCGCGGTCGCAGCGCTACGCCCGCGGGCGGACGGCGGAGACGTTCTACCGCGACAGCTACGACCACGACGCGATCCGGCGGCGCCTGGTCGAGCCGTTCCGGGCGGGGGAGCCCTGGGTCCGCGAGGTGCACGACGTCGAGCGCGAGGCGGTGGTCGAACCGGTGCCCGAGCCCGCGGCCGGGCCGGGGGCGCTGCTCCTGGTCGACGGGATCTTCCTGCACCGCCCCGAGCTCGCCGACCTCTGGGACGCGAGCGTCTGGCTCCGGGTGCCCTTCGAGGTGTCCGTACCGCGCGGCAACGCCCGGTTCGGTGCGGTGGGCGCCGAGGAGGCCGACCCGTCATCCACGGTGAACGCCCGCTACGTGGGAGGCCAGCGGCTCTACCTGGCCGCGGTCGACCCGGCCGGGCGCGCGACGTGGGTGCTCGACAACACCGACCTCGCGGCACCCGTGCTCACGGGTAGCGCACCGGCTCGCGGTCGCGCTGGTCGGCCGGCAGCCTCCGGTTGAGCGAGAACAGCCGGCCGAGCACCGGCATCAGCACGATGTTGAGACCGTGCAGGAGGCCGATGATCAGCAGGATGCCGGCGACCCGCTCCACGCAGAAGGTCAGCTGCTCGGGGGTCACGAGCCCCGACGCGATGTTGCGCCACTCGAACTGGGGGGCGAAGTGCGCCCCGAACAGGATGTAGGCACCGAAGATCAGGTAGTAGACGATGTCGGTCAGCACGATGTAGCTCTTGCCGGTGAGCGGGTTGTCGTGGAAGACGTCGGCGGCGTAGGCACGCCCGAAGCGCTTGATGAACGGCCCCAGCCACAAGGCGATGGCGACCAGGACGAGGGTCGTGGCGACTTCGAGGATCCACCAGGGCATGGCGAGGGCTCCGTTCGGGCTGCGGGGAGTGAGGGTGAGGACGGCGAGGCTCGTGAGGGCCACGAGGGCGGTGGCCGTCGCGGCCACGGCGAGGGCGGTGCGGCGGCGCCGTCGGTCGGCGTCGATGCTGTCGAGCACCCGCTCGAACAGGTCCGGTGACGGCGTGGTGGGTGACGAGGCCAGCGCGTGGCTGATCCGGTCCTCGAGGTGGGTCATCGGTCGGCCTCCAGGGTTGTGCCGAGGGCGTCGAGGCCACGCTGCAGGTGGGTCTTGACGGTGTTGACCGACAGGCCGAGGGTCTGCGCGATCTGCGCCACCGGCATGTCGTAGTAGTAGCGCAGGGTCAGGCAGTCCCGTTGGCGCCGGGGCAGGGCGCTCAGTGCGTCGATGACGGCGGCTCGTTCGGCGCGCGCCTCGGCGGTCTCCGCGGCCGACGGGGCATCCGGCTGGGCCGGTGGCCGGTGCCGCCACGACACGAACCCGCGCCGGTTGTGGTCGCGCGCGAGGTTGATGACGATCGAGCGCAGGTAGGCGGCCGCCCGTTCCGGGTCGCGGATCCGGCCCTGATGGCGGGCGAACCGGATGAAGGCCTCCTGCACGAGGTCCTCGGCCGCCGTCTTGTCGTCGACGTAGAAGCGAGCCAGGCGGGTCAACGACGCCGCCTCAGCATCGAAGAGACCGGCCACGTCCACGGGTTCCGCCCCCGCGACCTCGGCTGTTCCCGCCCGGCTCGCCACGACCTCCATCACCGGGACGGACGCTCGAGCGGGCCGTTCGGGTGACACGCGGACCTGACGGAATCTCACGAGAACCTCGTCGACTCCTCGTGGCGGGTCGGCGTCACCCGCTCGAGGTCCGCACGGCGTCCACCCAGTACCCGCCGCCGGGCGGGCCGGACCGAAGGGAACGCCATGACACCCACCTCCAGACGCGTCCTCGGGACGCGGTCCATTGTCCCGACCCGAGGCCGTGCCCGCACCGTGCTGCGGGTGGTCGGAAGCTTCGGCGCCGGCGTCGTCCTCGGCCTGGTGTGGGGCGTCGCCGCGCGTGGCTTCATGCGGCTGATCACCACGTCGCCCGAGTTCACCTGGGAGGGAACGCTGTCCATCATCCTGTCGGCCGGGGTCATCGGCGGCCTGGTCGCGCTGGTGCGCCTGGCCCGTCTCTCCGGACGCAGCCGGTGGTGGCGGCTGCTCGGGCTTCCGTTCCTCCTG
Source organism: Ornithinibacter sp. (assembly GCA_035702525.1). GTDB lineage: Bacteria > Actinomycetota > Actinomycetes > Actinomycetales > Dermatophilaceae > Fodinibacter. Next base: position 10,244 of record DASSQL010000178.1, read on the forward strand.
TTGTTCCTCAGCCCGGGCATGCTGCTCCTGCCGGGGGTCGTCGGCGTGGTCATGCTGCTCGACAAACGGCGCTGGCTGGTGCTGCCGGGGGCGGGCCTGGTCACCCTGACCTGGTGGCTCGTGCGCGACGCGGTCGGGGCGACGGTCTCCGGGCGCCAGTGGCTGGGGCTACTGGTCATGCTCGGCTGCACGGCGGCGCTCGGCTGGGCGGCCCGCGAGCTGGTGCGCCGCTGGCGCCCGCGGGCCGCGACGGAGGTCGCCGCGGGGGTGGCGCCGACCCCGGTCGGTCCGCCCTCGGCCGCCCTGGCGATGTCGAGGGATGGGGAACCGGGGCGCGCAGGGTGGACGGCGCCCTAGGCTTGCACCGTGCTGCGCACACGCTCACCGGTTCGTCCGCTGTCGCTCGCCGACCGCGACGACGCCCTCGACGTGTGCGCACGCGACCTGCCACGCGGGGTGTTCGTCGCCGCCAGGGTGCTCGAGGGGGCTCGAACCGGGTCCCTGGCCGGGGTGCTGGGGCACCGGGTCGACGGCCGGCTGACCGCCGTCTGCTGGGCCAGCGCGAACGTGGTGCCGGTCGGCACCACCGAGGAGAGCCGGGGCGCCTTCGCCGACCGCGTGCGCCGCTGGCGGGGGCGCTGCGCCTCGGTCTTCGGCCCGCGCGAGGAGGTCGAGGGCATCTGGCAGCACCTCGAGCCGCACTGGGGGCCTGCCCGGGCGGTGCGCGTGCGGCAGCCGTTGCTCGTCGCCGACCGGCTGCCCTCCAGCCTGGGGGTGCCGCTCGACCCGCGGGTGCGCCCGGCCCGGATCGACGAGGTCGACCTCGTGCTGCCCGCCGCCGAGCACATGTTCACCGCCGAGATCGGCTACCCGCCCTACCGGGGCAACGACCGCGGCTACCGGGCGTCCCTGGCCTCGCTGGCGGCCCGTGGGCACACCTACGTCGTCGTCGAGGACGGCCGGGTGGTGTTCAAGACCGACATCGGCAGCCTCGCCCTGGGATGCGCGCAGCTGCAGGGCGTCTGGCTGGCCCCCGAGCTGCGGGGTCGCGGGCTGGCCGTGCCGATGCTCGCGAGCGTCGTCGAGCAGGTGATGGTCGGGCCGGCGCCGCTCGTCACGCTCTACGTCAACGACTTCAACACCTCCGCACGGGCCACGTACGCCCACCTCGGGTTCCGTGAGGTGGGCGACTTCACCACCGTCCTGCTCTGAACCGCAGGTCCGCCGATGGTTGGATGAGGCATGGCCACCACCCCGCCCCTGAGCCGTGACGTCGCCGGTCTCGCCGTGCTGCTGGCCACGTCGGGTGTCGTGCACCTGGTGCGGCCCGAGGTCTTCGAGGGCATCGTCCCCCGGATGCTGCCCAACCACCGCGCCCTCGTCTACGTCTCCGGCGTCGCCGAGCTGCTGTGCGCCGCCGGCCTGCTCGTGACCGCCACCCGGCGACCAGCCGGCTACGCGTCGGCCGCGCTGCTCGTCGCGGTCTTCCCCGCCAACGTCCAGATGAGCGTCGACCACGGCAAGCGGGCCCAGCGACGCGACGACCCGGCATCCCGTGCCGCCTTCGTCGCGACCCTCGCCCGGCTGCCGCTCCAGCTGCCGATGATCCGCACCGCGCTGCGCGCGGCGGGCCGGGTGGGCCCGTGACCACGCTCGCCTGGCAGCCCCTGACCGACGACGACCTACCCGCCCTGCGGCACCTCGCCCACCGGTGCCTGCAGGCCGACGGCGGGTTGCCGCTGCTCGAGCACGAGCAGATGATCCGCAAGCTCTTCCTCTCCGGCAGCGGCATCGGCGGCCGCGACGAGACCGGCGACATCGTGGCGGCGGCGTCGGTGTTCGTCGACGGCGCGGGCCACCGGACCGCCACCGGCCTGGTGCACCCCTCCACCCGGTGGCAGGGCATCGGTGAGGAGCTCGTGCAGTGGGCGCGCGAGCGCGCGGGCGGCGTACCGCTGCGCGTGGTCGCCGAGACGACGTCACCCGAGTCCGACGCCCTCTTCGCCGAGATCGGGCTGCAGCGCACCTTCGCCGAGCACGTCATGCGCCACCCGCTCCTCGAGATCCCGCGGGTCGCCCGGGCCGCCGGCCTGCACTCGTTCCCGTGGACCGACGACACCGCCGGGTTGTTCCACAATGCCTACCGCCGGTCGTTCGCGACCCGTCCGGGCTTCCCCGACACCCCGAGGGACGAATGGATCGGGGAGGTCGAGGCGGACCCCGGCTTCCGCCCCGAGGACTCCCGGGTGGTGCTCGACGACGACGGCGAGGTAGCCGGCTTCGTCACGCTCACCGACGACTGGCTCGACCAGGTCGGCGTCGTCCCGCACTGGCGGGGCAAGGGGCTGGGCGCGCACCTCGTGGTGCGCTCACTGCGGGCGCTGCGCAAGGCCGGCTGCGAGCAGGCCTGGCTGGCCGTGAACGTCGACAACCCGGCCCACGAGCTCTACCTCCGGCTCGGCTTCGAGGACCACGGCGTCCGGGCCCGCTACACCCAGCTCACGACGCCGCCGGAGGCCGACGCGAAAGGCGCGTGAACGGCATCCCGCTGCGTCGTTATCCTTGGCGGGTTGTCCAACCACCCCCAGGAGCTCTCCCGTGGCCATGCGCATGTCGTCCCTGTTCCTGCGAACCCTTCGCGAGAACCCGACGGACGCCGAGGTCCCGAGCCACCAGCTCCTCGTGCGGGCCGGCTACATCCGCCGGGTCAGCCCGGGCATCTACACCTGGCTGCCGCTCGGCCTGAAGGTGCTGCGCCGCGTCGAGACGATCGTGCGCGAGGAGATGGACGCCATCGGCGCCCAGGAGCTGCTCTT
>DASSQL010000179.1:0-2185 GCA_035702525.1 Ornithinibacter sp.
CCGCTCGACGCCGACTTCGTCTTCGACATGCGCTTCCTGCCCAACCCCTTCTGGGTGCCCGAGCTCAAGGCGCTCACCGGTGCCGACGCCCCGGTGGCCGACTGGGTGATGGGCCAGGAGGGGGCCACCGAGTTCCTCGACCGGGTCGTCGCCCTGATGGAGCCCGTCACCGACGGCTACCTGCGCGAGGGGCGCCGCTACGCCACCATCGCGATCGGCTGCACGGGGGGCAAGCACCGATCGGTGGCGATGACCCAGGCGGTCGCCGCGCGGCTCGCCACCGACCGGGTCGCCACCTTCGTCGTCCACCGCGACCTGGGGCGCGAGTGACCGGGCCGGTCGTCGCCGCGCTCGGTGGCGGCCACGGCCTGGCCGCCACCCTCACCGCCCTGCGCTACGTCACCGACGAGGTCACCGCCATCGTCACGGTGGCCGACGACGGCGGCTCGTCGGGGCGGCTGCGCGACGAGTTCGGCGTGCTGCCCCCCGGCGACCTGCGGATGGCGCTGGCGGCGCTGTGCAGCGAGAGCGAGTGGGGCCAGACCTGGCGCGACGTGCTGCAGCACCGCTTCGCCGGCGACGGCCCGCTGAGCGGCCATGCCCTCGGCAACCTGCTCATCGTCGCGCTCTGGGAGCTGCACGACGACCCCGTCGCGGGGCTCGACCTCGTGGGCCGGCTGCTCCAGGCCCAGGGCCGGGTGCTGCCGATGGCCGCGGTGCCGCTCACCATCGAGGCCGACGTCACCGGTCTCGACGCCGACCACCCGGATGCCGTGAGCGTGGTCAGCGGCCAGGCCCAGGTCGCGGTCACCCCGGGCACGGTCGGTGCGGTGCGCCTGGTGCCGGCCGACCCGCCGGCCTACCCGGAGTCGGTGGCCGCCATCCGCAGCGCCGACTGGGTCGTGCTCGGCCCCGGATCGTGGTTCACCTCGGTCATGACCCACCTGCTCGTGCCCGAGGTGCGCGAGGCGCTCGAGGTCACCCGCGCCCGTCGACTGCTGGTGCTCAACCTCGACCCGGGTACGGGGGAGACCGCGGGCTTCAGCGCGGGGCGCCACCTCGAGACGTTCGTCACGCTGGCGCCGCACCTGCGCCTCGACGCGGTCCTCGCCGACCCCGCCGTCGTCGACGACGAGCCGGCCCTGGCCGAGCAGTGCGCCCGGCTCGGGGCAACGCTTCTCGTCACTCCGGTGGGTCGTCGCGACCGGCCCGGCGAGCACGACCCGCTGCGCTTCGCCGCCGCCCTGCGCGACATTCTGGCCACCCCGAGACCGGCCCGATGACGCGTGGCAGGATGACCGCCATGGCAATGACGGCGAAGGTGAAGGACGAGCTGAGCAGGCACGTGGTGACGAAGCCCTGCTGCCGCAAGTCCGAGGTCGCCGCGACGCTGAGGTTCGCCGGGGGGCTGCACATCATCGGGGGGCGCATCGTCGTCGAGGCAGAGCTGGACACGGCGAACGCCGCGCGCCGTCTGCGACGCGAGCTCTCCGAGGTCTACGGCCACACCCCCGAGGTCCTCGTGCTCGCGGCCGGTGGGCTACGCAAGGGAAGCCGGTACGTCGTGCGGGTGGTCCAGGACGGCGAGTCGCTCGCGCGGCAGACCGGCCTGATCGACAGCCGCGGTCGCCCGGTGCGCGGGCTCCCGCCCAAGGTGGTGAGCGGCTCGGTGTGCGACGCCGAGGCCGCCTGGCGCGGGGCCTTCCTCGCCCACGGCTCGCTCACCGAGCCGGGTCGCTCGTCCGCCCTCGAGGTCACCTGTCCCGGGCCCGAGGCGGCTCTGGCGCTGGTCGGTGCGGCTCGACGGATGGGCATCTCGGCCAAGGCCCGCGAGGTGCGCGGGGTCGACCGGGTCGTCATCCGCGACGGCGACGCCATCGGTGCGATGCTCACCCGGCTCGGCGCCCACGACGCCGTGCTCGCCTGGGAGGAGCGCCGCATCCGCCGCGAGGTGCGGGCCACCGCCAACCGGCTGGCCAACTTCGACGACGCCAACCTGCGTCGCTCCGCGCGGGCGGCGGTCGCCGCCGGTGCCCGGGTCGAACGCGCCCTGGAGATCCTCGGCGAGGACATCCCCGACCACCTGCGCGAGGCCGGCGAGCTGCGCCTGCAGCACAAGCAGGCCTCGCTCGAGGAGCTCGGCCAGCTGGCCCAGCCCCCGATGACCAAGGATGCTGTCGCGGGG
>DASSQL010000180.1:0-6520 GCA_035702525.1 Ornithinibacter sp.
GGTTCCACCACTCGCCGTTGTTGGCCTTGATGGCGCCGATGACGTGCACGATCAGCACGTAGAGGCCGCCGACGATGATCATCGGGATGCCGATGATGGCGCCGATGACCGTCACCGTGAGGATGATGCCGCCGATCACCAGGATGGCGCCGAAGATCTGCACGTTGAGGGCGTTCGCCGAGTGGTGGTGCACGAACGGGCCACGGTCCTTGTAGAGCAGGTAGATGACCAGGGCGCAGACGAAGCCCAGCGTGCCGCCGGACAGGATCGTGGCGGCCAGCGTGCCACCGTGCGCGATCGTGCCCCAGGTGCGCTCGTCGGTCGGCGACATCGGGTTCGGGGGAGCCACCGCGGTGCCCGGTGCCGGAGCGCCGTACGGCGGCGGCGGGGGCGGCTGCTGCTGGGTGTACTGCTGCTGCGCGTACTGCGGCTCGGTGGACTGCGGCTCGGTGTACTGCGGCTGGGCGTACACCGGCTGCTCGGGGGGCTGCTCGGCGGCCGGCGGCGCGGCGGGAGCAGTGGGGTCGCCCGGCGTCTCGTCGGGTCGGGGGGTGGTGTCGCTCATCGGTACTCCTTGCTCGGTGGGTCTTCACCCATCAAACACCCGTCGAGCCGCGCCGGAACCCGATCCGGGGTGTGGCCGGGGTCGCGCTCAGGGTCGGGTCAGGGCCGACCCCGAGACCTAGAGCGACAGCTCCTCGAGACGCTGGTTCAGGATGATCCGCCCGGCGGCCTGGATGAGTGCCAGGTGCGAGAACGCCTGCGGGAAGTTGCCCAGGTGCCGCGACCGCGCGACCTCGAACTCCTCGGCGTACAGGCCCAGCGGCGAGGCCACCCGCAGCAGGCGCTCCATCAGGCCCGTCGCGCGCCCCATCTCGCCGATCGCGGCCAGGCCCGACACCAGCCAGAACGAGCAGATCAGGAAGGTCCCCTCCTTGCCGGAGAGCCCGTCGTCGGTCTCGTCGGTGCGGTAGCGCAGCACGAACCCGTTCTCGGTCAGCTGTTCCGAGATCGCCTCGACGGTGGCCCGGATCCGCTCGTCGGTCCCCGGGAGGAAGCCGAAGAGCGGGGCGAGCAGGGTCGAGGCGTCCAGCGAGTCGGAGCCGTAGTGCTGGCGCAGCACGCCCGCGTCGGTCACCCCGTGCGCGAGGATGTCGGCCCGGATCTCCTCGGCGACGCCGGCCCACTCCTGCTCCAGCCGGGTGTCGTCGCGGATCGCCGCGAGCTTCGCGGCGCGGTCCAGTGCCACCCAGCCCATCAGCTTCGACGACACGTAGTGCTGCGGCTCCCCGCGGGCCTCCCAGATGCCCTGGTCCGGCTCGCGCCACGCCGCGATCGCACCGGCCGCCTGCGACTGCACCAGGGGCCAGAGGCGGCGGGGAAGGTGCTGGCTGCGCCGGGTGTGCAGCAGCAGCGAGTCGAGCACGGCGCCGAACACGTCGTTCTGCTTCTGGTCGAAGGCGCCGTTGCCGAGCCGCACGGGCTGGGCGCCCTCGTACCCCGACAGCTCGTCGCGGGTCGACTCGGTGAGGTCGCGCCGGCCGTCGATGCCGTACATGATCTGCAGCCGGCCGTCCGGGTTCGGCTCGAGGTCGGCGACGAACTGGATGAACTCGTCGGCCTCCCAGTCCAGGTTCAGGTAGTGCAGAGCCTGCAGGGTGAAGGTGGTGTCGCGCATCCACGTGTAGCGGTAGTCCCAGTTCCGCTCCCCGCCCGGCGTCTCGGGCAGCGACGTCGTCAGGGCCGCGACGGTGGCGCCGGTCGGCATGTAGGTCAGCCCCTTGATGGTCAGGGCCGACCGTTCGATGGCCGGCCGCAGGGCGTGGTCGGGGATGCGGGCGCGCGCCAGCCAGTCGCGCCAGAAGCGCACGGAGGCGTCGACGCGCGCCGTGGCCTCGGCGGCATCCGCCGGCGACGCCAGACCCTCGGCCCAGGACAGGGCGCAGTACGCCGTCTCACCCGTCGACAGCACGTGGCGGGCGCGGGCCGACCCGCCCTCGATGCCGATCATCATGTCGGTGCTGAGCCGGAAGACCGGCCCGTCGGCGTCGGCCGCGTCGGCCCGGTGCCCCTCGGCGTCGACGAGGGCCCAGGTGGCCTCGACCCGGCCGTAGTCGAACGCCGGCTCGCAGACCAGCTCGACCTCGACCGACCCGTCGACGCACTCGACCGTGCGCACCAGCAGGTGGGCGGCGTCGTCGTCGGCCGGCGGCCGGGTGTGCGGGGTCACCGTGTCGGGGCCCTGCCGTGGGCCGAGCACCAGCGCGTCGCGCACCACGATCCAGCCGGTCGGGGTGTGCCAGGTGGTGACCAGCACGTTGGTGCCCGGCTCGTAGGTGCGTGCGGTCGGCACGTTGATGCCGTAGGGCCCGAACCGGAACGACCCGGCGCCCCGGTCGAGGATGCTCCCGAAGACGCTCGGTGAGTCGAACGCCGGGAGGCAGAGCCAGTCGACCGACCCGTCCGGGGCGACCAGCGCGCCCGTGTGGCAGTCGGACAGGAACCCGTAGTCGGCGATCGGGGGAAAGGGGGAGTGGCTCAGGTTCACGGAAGGCTCCTCGGGGTCGTCGGTTCGGTGACACCCTCCTCGGGCAGGAGGGTCCTCTGGTCGAGCACGTAGAGCAGGACGAAGGCGGGCACCACCACGACCGCGGCGACACCGGCGGCGACGAAGACGGCCGCCATCGTCCCGGAGGGGGCCGCGGCGGCGGTGACGGTCAGGCTGGTGGGGAGCAGGTAGTCCCACTGCGCCACGCCCCAGGCCGCGACGACGCACACCACCGCGGCCACGGCGGCGGGCCGGGCGCCCCGAGCCGCACGACGGCTGACGAGCAGGAGCGCCGCGACCCCGAGTGCGGCGGACAGCACCACGAGAGGCAGTGCGCGGGAACGGAGCCCGTCGAACAGGTAGGTCGCGTCGGCCCTCAGCACGAGGATGCCGGCCGACGCGACCACCCCCGCGACCACCCCTGCCGCGACGGCCCGGCGCCGGAAGTACGCCACCATCGCGGGGTCGGACAGTCGCGCCGCGTCGGACACCAGGAAGAACGCGGCCAGGTAGGCCGACGTGCACACCGCCAGCACCCCGCCCAGCACCGACGTCGGGTTGACCCAGCTGCTCCACGGGTCACCGGGCTGCCCGCCGCTCGGGACCCGCCCCGAGGCGATGCTGCCGACGACGGCGCCGAGGCAGTACGGCACCAGCAGCGACCCGAGGGCGAAGGCGGCGCCGAAGTTGCGCCGGTCCCGGGTGCGGACGACGACCGTGCGGAAGGCGAAGCTCGCGCCGCGCAGCACGATGCCGAGGGCCGCCAGCGTCAGCGGCACGAAGAGGGTCAGCGTGATCGACGCGTACGCCGTCGGGAAGCAGGTCCACAGCACGACGAAGACGAAGACCAGCCAGACGTGGTTCGCCTCCCAGACCGGCGCGATGGAGTGGTCGATGACCTCGCGCGGCCGGCCGCCGCGCCGGGTCCCTCCGGCCACGAGGTCCCAGCAGCCGGCGCCGAAGTCGGCACCGCCGAAGACCGCGTAGACGGTGACGGCGCAGAACAGGATGACGGCCGCGACAGTGCTCATCCGACCACCTCCGCGCGGGTGCGGGAGGGCTCGCCCTTCGGGCCGTAGGGGACGTCCGACTCGCCGGACGCGTCGCCGAGGCGGGACCGCCTGCTCATCATCCGCAGCACCAGGACCAGGGTGACGCCGAGGCCGAGGTAGAGGATCGTCACGCCGACGAAGGTGACCCAGATGCCGGTGTTGGCCGTGGCCGCGTCGACCACCTTCATCTTCTCGTAGACGATCCAGGGCTGGCGCCCGACCTCGCTCACCGTCCAGCCTGCCTCGAGCGTGACCACCGACACGACCCCGGCACCGGCGGCCAGCCGCAGGAACCACCGGCTCTGCGGCATCCGTCGGCGGAAGACCCAGGCCGCCCAGTACCAGAGGGTCAGCAGGAACAGCAGCGTGCCGAGCCCGACCATGACGTCCCAGGCCAGGTGCGTCACGTTGACCTCGCCCGGGGTCGGCCGGTCGTCGAGCGGGATCGCGTCCAGGCCCTGGACCTGCGTGGCCGTCCCCGTCGCGGGGTCGGACAGGATCGAGGCGAGCCCGGGGATCGGGATGCCGCCGACCACCTGGTACTGCGGGTCCAGGTGGCCGAGAAGCACCTCCGGCACGTCCGTGCTGGTCTGCGGCACCATCTCGATCGCGGCGAACTTGCCGGGCTGCTCGGTGAACACCCAGCGGGCCAGGGCGTCGCCGACCCCCATCTGCACCGGGGTCGCGACGGCGGCGACCGAGAAGGCGATGACGAAGGCGAGCCGGTGGTAGCGGTCGCGGCGGCCGCGCAGCATCCCCGTGGCGTAGACCGAGGCGACCAGGAAGCCGCCGACCAGGTAGGCCGCCACCACCATGTGGGCGGCCATCAGCGGCATCGCGCTGTTGAAGATCACGCCCACCGGGTCGACGGCCACGACCGCGCCGGTGGAGTCGAGGGTGACCCCCTCGGGCGCGTTCATCCAGGCGTTGGCCGACACGACCGAGATGCTGCCGAACACGCCCGCGACCGCGATGGGGACGCCGGTCCAGAAGTGCGCCCAGGGCCGGAGGCGCCGCCACCCGAAGATGTAGATCGAGATGAACACGGCCTCGGTGAAGAAGAAGATCCCCTCGAAGGCGAAGGGGATGCCGAAGGCGGCACCCCACTGGCCCATGAACCGGGGCCACAGCAGCCCGAACTCGAAGGACAGCACCGTCCCGGTCACGGCGCCGACCGCGAAGGTCACCGCCATGTACCGCGACCACCGCTGTGCCAGCAGCAGTGCGTCGGCGTCACCGCGCCGGATGCCCCGGTAGTTGGCGATGAGCGCCATGACCGACCACGACACCCCGAGCGGCACCAGGATGATGTGGAAGGCGAGCGTGAACGCCATCTGCGCCCGGGCCCACGGCACGGGGTCCACGGAGACCGCCGCGAGGGCGTCGACGGCTGCGGGCACGGCCGGTGACCTCCCTCCCGGGGCTCGGGCCACACCACGCTCGCGGTGTGGTGTGCATCACAGAGGGTGACTTCCGCAGTGCCCGGACGGCATCACCCTTGGGGGATGACACTGGGCGACATGGAGCTCATCGACCGGGTCCGTGCGTACCTGCCCACCGCGGTCGAGAAGCGGATGTTCGGCGGCACCGGCTTCATGGTCGACGGTGCGCTCGCGTGCTCGGTCAGCTCCCGCGGGCTGCTCGTGCGGGTGGGCGCGGAGCACCAGGCCGACCTGCTCGCCGACGAGGGGGTCGAGCCGATGGTCAAGGGCGGTCGCGCCAGCCGTGGCTGGGTGCACGTGCAGCCGGAGGTCGTCGTCGACGACTCGGCGCTGCGCGAGTGGCTCGAGCGCGGCGTCGCCGCGGCCCGTGCCTCGGTCAGCTCGGGGCCGTGACGAAGTCGATGAGCTCCTCGACCCGGCCGAGCAGCTCGGGCTCGAGGTCGGCGTAGGAGCCGACCGACGACAGGATCCGGCGCCAGGCCAGGGCCAGGTCGGTCTGGGTCGAGTGCGGCCAGCCGAGGTGTGCCGCGATGCCCACCTTCCACGACGTGCCCCGGGGGATCACCGGCCACGCGTCCATCCCGAGCCGCTGCGGCTTCACCGACTGCCAGACGTCGACGTAGGGGTGTCCGACCACCAGCACGTGCGCGGCGTACGGCTGCACCGCGCGCGCCTCCTCGACGACCCGCCACTCCTTGGTGCCGGGGACGAGGTGGTCGACGAGCACGCCCATCCGGCGCCCCGGCCCCGGGGCGAACTCGCGGACCGCACCGGCGAGGTCGTCGACGCCGTCGAGCATCTCGACGACCACGCCCTCGACCCGCAGGTCGGCGCCCCACACCTTCTCGACGAGCTCGGCGTCGTGCTTGCCCTCGACGAAGATGCGCGACCCGCTGGCGACCCGGGCCCGCTGCCCGGTCACCGCCCGCGAACCGCTCGCCGTGCGGGCGGATGCCGCGCGCGCCTGTCGAAGGTCGGCGTCGGCCTTGGCTCGTGGGGGAGTGAGCGTGACCGGCGCCCCGTCGACGAGGAATCCGGGGCCGAGCCGGAAGCCCTTGGTGCGCCCGCGGCGGTCCTCGAGGTGCACGACGTGCACCCCGCCGGCCTTCTCCACCCGCACGACGGCGCCCACACAGCCGGTCTCGACGTCCTCCACCACGGTGCCGGGCTCGGCCGCGAGCTCGACCGAGCGACCCCGCGCCGGCCGTCGCCAGTCGCCCCCGAGCACGTCGCCGCCGTACCTGTCCGTCACGGCGGCGAGGCTACGCGACGTCCGGGGCGGTCACCGGCATTCGCGCGCGTCGGGGCCAGCCCGTAGAATTGGCACTCCGAGCGCGAGAGTGCCAGCACCCGCGCGACGCCGCCCGTCGAGACATCCCGGAGGTGACCGCATGATCAGTGAGGACCGCCGCCTGCGCGTGCTGCGCGCCATCGTCCAGGACTACGTGCAGACCTCCGAGCCGGTCGGCTCGAAGGCG
>DASSQL010000181.1:0-4805 GCA_035702525.1 Ornithinibacter sp.
AAGCTCGACCGGGTCGTTGTCGGCGCCGAAGGTCTCGATGAACGTTTCAGACTTCAAGGCAGCCAGGCGCTCGACGTCACCGGCCGTGGGTCTTCCGAACGCGAGTGTCACGAGGACCCCTTGCGCAACGATTGCCCAGGCTCGCGGCGCGGCGCACGAGCACTGCGAACGCTACCGAAGGCCGGCACAGGGTGAACATCCGTGATCAACGCCCGCAGGAGACACCGCTCGTGCCGAGCAGAATGACAACGCCGCCCGCCGACAGCCCACCCGGCCACCCGATGCCGTGCCCGCCGGCGTCAAGGCTCAGATCCTCGCGACCGAGCACTGGAGTCTGCTCGCCACCCGCAGCATGGCGTGGGCCGAGATCATGAGCCGGATCACCATCCACCTCACCGTGGCCTCAGCATCACTCGTCGTACTGGCCCTGTTCGCCCAGAGCTCGGGCTTCGGGGGCCCTTCCGGGTCATGGCGATCGGGCTGGCGGCCGCTGTCCTCCTGATGGGCACGTTGACGCAGGCCCGCGTCGTCAACGCCAACATCGACGACAGCTCCACGATCATCGGGATGAATCGGTTGCGGGCGGCCTACCTCGACATCGACCCCAGCCTGGAGCCGTACTTCATCACCTCGGCCCACGACGACCAGCAGGGCCTCATGGACACCTATCTCATGGGGTGGCCACGCACGACCTTCAGCCACGTGATCGCGAGCACCAGCATCTTCCTGGCCGTCTTCAACGCCATCGTCGCTGCCACGCTGGGCGCGTTGATAGCCGGCGCGGCCGGAGCCAACCCTGGGGTGGTCGTCCTCGTCGGCGTCGTCGCCGGCGTTGCGTTCATCGCGGGCCAGCTCCTGGTCGGGCGACGAACCTTCCGCAGTCTGCGACTTCCCTCCCACTTCCCGACGCCGCCCCCAGGCAGCGCCGACAACTGACCGTCATGCGCACCCTCGTGCGGGGGCAACGGGCTTCGCCGTCAACGGTCAGCGCGCATCTCGCCAGCCGCTCGGCGCCTGTCCGTGCTCACGCTTGAAGGCGCGGCTGAAGGCCTCTTCCGACTCGTATCCGACCCGGGGGGCGATGGCCGCCAAGGGCAGGGTCGTCGTTCGCAGCAGGTCCTCGGCGACGTGCATCCGCCAGCCGGTGAGGTAGCGGATCGGGGCGAGCCCGAGAGCCGAGCGGAACCGCTCGTCGAGCACACTGGATGAGACGGTGGCCTCGCGAGCGAGGTCGGCGAGCGTCCACTTTCGGCTCGGGTCCCCGTGGATGGCGGCGAGGGCCGGCGCGACGACACGGTCGTTCAGGGCGGCCAGCCAGCCGGTGCTCGTCGCCGGCGCGTTGGCCAGATGCAGCTTGAGGACCTCACGAAGCAGCAGCTGTGGGATGTCGGTCGGTGCTGCCACGTGGTCGTCGGTGGCCTGGCGCAGCTGCTGCAGGGCCAGGTCACTGCTCGCTCTCACCCACGACCGGACCGGTCCCTCGGGTGGGGTCACGACGAAGACCGGTGGGAAGACCCGCATGCGTGGGTCGAACAGTCGGTCGTCGCACGTCAGGAAGCCGCACACGAGCTCGCTGCGGGCCCCGCCGAGGCCATGGACGATGTGCGGTAGCGCGGTCCACGGAGGTGGGTCGATGAGGTGGGCGATCGACACCGGCTCGGCGGGCTGGTGGCCGCCCATCCGGTGCTGGTCGTTGTACGGCAACACGATGACGTCACCCTCGTGGGCCCAGACCTTGTCCGACCCCGCCTCGATCCAGCAGCTGCCCGAGACGACCACATGGAACAGCAGCATTCGAGCGGCATCCGGAGCCAGCACGGCAGCAATGTCGCGAGAGGTCATCGACTCATAGGCCCACGCCTCGGTGCACTCGCTGAGGAGGAAGATCGCGCCGGTGAGACGGATCTGGGCCAGCGCAGCGGAAAGAGCGGATCGGTCATCCGCCGCGGCATCCCGGTCATGGCCGGGGAGCCCGCTGCTCATGAGACTGAGTGTGTCAGCACTTCACCCGAGGAGACAGCGATGCACCTCCACCCAGATGTCCAGCACATGGCCACCGATCGACGAGGTCGTGGGCGGCCAGGCGCCGCCCGGTTCAACACGACCGGATTCTCCCGATGGGTCAACGGGCCGAACGGTCGCGTCTTCCGGCTCCTCGCCGGCGCCTCGTTCCTCCTCGTCGCGCTCACCTTCCGCGGCCACTGGTGGGGGGTTGCGGCCGGGGTCTGGAGCTTCTTCCCGCTCAGCGCGGGCCTGTTCGACCTCTGCTGGATCAGCGCGGCGCTCGGTGGGCCGCTGTCGGGCAGGGCGATCCGCGCTGGGCAAGCCGTGCGGAACTCCTGACCAGCGCCGGCCGGCGAGCCGAACGCTCCTGGTGGGTTGGCCCGCGCTACTGGTGACCCCTTGACATGAGGTTCTGGCGTTGTTCGCGGGGTCGAGTGGGTGACCCAACGACCCGTCTGGAGCAAAGGTCTGCCACCGCTCGCTCTGCTTCGAGGTGTCCAGCCGGGGAAGGTGGAAAGTCGTTCGGGAACGCGCCACCAACCGTCTGTAGCCTGAGTCACGTCTCCAACGGCAGGGACGGTGGGTGATGCGGTCACAGGGACGGATCCAGCGTGCTACGTGCTCGATCGGCGTCGTCGTCGCACTGGGCCTCGCCGCGTGCTCGCCGAGCAACCCACCACCGGGCCCGGCGCCAGACGCGCCGCACGTGTCGTCCACCGCGTCGAGCCCCACCGGGCCCGGTTCTGCCAGCGCAAGCCCCGTCATCACGTTGTTCGGCAGCCTTCCCACCAACGATGTCGACGCCAGCAGCGGAGAGGCCTTTCAACACGTGCTGGACACGTCGGTCGAAGGGGGCAACCCCGCCGTGCTGGCAGCAGTCCTGACCCCTCAAGGCGTATGGGTCGGAGCCGCAGGAATCGATGGACCGGCCGGGCGCAGAGCCACACCAGACGATGTCTGGGCCATCGCAAGCATCAGCAAGACGTTCACTGCGGCGCTGATCTTCAAGCTTGCCGAGGCCGGGCAGGTCGATCTCGACCAGCCCCTGTCCACCTACCTCGACGGCCTCAAGGCCGACACCAACGGGGCCACGGTTCGACAAGCCCTGGCGATGCGCTCGGGTCTTCCCGACACCCCGGACTCGACCATCGCGAAGGTGAACGCCTCACCACGACATGCCTGGACGACCCCCGAGGTGCTCGCCGAGTTCCCGCCACCGATCGCCCCGCCAGGAGCGGAGTACGACTACTCGAACCCCACCTACAAGATGCTCGGCCTGGTCGCGGAGCAGGTCACCCATTCCCCACTTGCCTCGGCCATGCGTTCGGAAGTCCTCGACCCGGCGCACTCACCGACGTCACTGCTGGTGCAGACAGCCACGTCGAAGACCCCGAAACCATGGGCTCTACCCATCGTTTCCGGTGACCTCAGCGTTGCGCAGTACGGAACGGGTGGGGCGCTACCTTCTGTCTCCGACGCCACCTTCTCGATGGGGGCGTCCGGCATGGCAGGCGACGCCCGGAGCCTCGCGTCGTGGGCGTGGCAGCTCTTCGCGGGGAAGGTCGTCACCAAGGAGTCCCTGGCCTCCATGGCTCAGGTGGACGGAGACGGAAACGGACTCGGGCTCGACAGGTTCACCGACTTCGGAACGACTGCGGCGTTTGGCCATACGGGCAGCAAGTCGGGTTGCCAGTCCCTTCTCGTCGTCTTTCCAGAGCGCCAGGAGGTGATCGCTGTCGGCGTCACGCAACGCGACGCGGACGTGACCCAGATCGCCGCAGACCTCCTCGGGGCCTCGTCGCGATGAGTCCTCAGACTGCGTAGGACCTCACCGGCGGTGCGGCGACGTCGAGTTGGCCACACCGTGAAGTGCCGATATCTCTTGCCGCTCGCCTCGCGTCCAACCCAGACCCGGCGTGTCCGGTGACCCGACCGGATCGTTGCCGGTCGACGGCGCCGGGGCGGATGATGGAACGTCGGGTTTGCGCGATGGAGGTGCCTCATGCGCCATGTCATGTGTCGGATGGGCATCCATCACTGGGAACACCACGTCAACCGGGAGGTGGGCGGAAAGAACGCCGGGTATGAGATCTGCTCCCGCTGCGGTCGGGAGAAGAAGTCCTATGACGAAGGCGGCAACCCGGGTTTCAAAGGACTCCTCTAGGCCCCCGGGGTCTGGGCCCGGAGGCTGCTCCACTCAGGTGCTCAGTGCTGCGCTCGCGGGCCCCATCGCCTCGGGTCGAACAGCCTGACATCGGCCGGGGCGCGTGGGCGGTCAGTCCGCGAGCTGCGCGAGCCGTCAGCCGACCATCTCGTGGAGGTGGACGCCGTGGTCGGTGGCGATCAGCTCGGCTGCCTTCTCACCGATCATGATCGCGGCAGCGTTGGTGTTGCCGCTGACGACGTTCGGCATCACGCTCGCATCGGCCACGCGCAGGGCCTGGATGCCGTGGACCCGAAGCCGCGGGTCGACGACGTCGCCGATCCGGCAGGTCGACGTCTCGTGGTAGACGGTCAGCGCGTAGTGGCGGGCCAGGTCCTCCAGCAGCGCGTCGCTGGGGTCGGCGCCGGCGAGGTGGCCGTGTGCCTGCGCCAGGTGCGGCGGGATGACCGGCTCGCCCAGGCCGCCGCCGGGCCATGCCTTCGCGACCTCGAGGGCCCTGCGCATCACGGCGACCATGACGGTCACGTCGTGCGGGTCGTCGAGGTAGTTGAGCCGGATCCGCGGTGGGACCGCGGGGTCCGCACTGGCCAGCGTCACAGAACCCTCGGAGTGGGGTTGCACGGGGTTGGGCAGCACG
>DASSQL010000182.1:0-6643 GCA_035702525.1 Ornithinibacter sp.
GAGGTGACCTCGGTGGCCGTGGCGACCTCGATCGCGAGCATGACGCGCGACAGCTCACCGCCGGATGCCGCCTTGGTCACCGCCCGCGGCGCGGTGCCGGAGCCGGAGGCGAGCCGGATCTCGATGTCGTCGCGGCCGTCGGTGGTGAACCGCCCGGAGTCCTCGACGGCCACCGACACCGTGGCCGAGCCCATCGCGAGGTGGCTCAGCTCGTCGGTGATGCGCGCCCCGAGGGCGGCGGCGGCGGCGGCGCGCACCGCGGTGAGCCGGGCGGCGGCGTCCTCGCGCGCGCCGGTCAGGGCCACCACCTGCTCCTCGAGCTCGCCGATGCGGTCGCCGGTGCCGTCGAGCTCGTTCACCCGGCGGGCGGCCTGCGCGCCCCACCCGAGCACGTCGTCGACGGTGGGGCCGTAGAGCCGGGTGAGCTCGCCGAGCGCCGCCCGGCGCTGCTCGACCTGCTCGAGGCGGGCCGGGTCGATGTCGGCGTCGGCCAGGTAGGAGCCGAGGTCGGCGGCCACGTCCGCGGCGAGGTAGCGCAGCTCGTCGACCCTGGTACCGATCTCGGCCAGCGCGGGGTCGCTGCCGCTCACCGACGCGAGGCGGGACGACGCGGTGGCGAGCGCCTCGAGCACGCCCGGGGACGGCATCCCGGCGTCGTCGTCACCGGCGAGGGCGGTGTGGGCGGCCCCGGCGCCGGCGCGCAGCTCTTCGGCGTGGCCGAGCCGCTGGCTCTCGATGCCGAGGGCGGTGTCCTCGCCGGGCTGCGGGTCGAGGGCCTCGATGCGCTCGAGGCCGACCCGCAGCGCGTCGGCCTCGCGGGCGCGCTCGGCCGCGGCGGTGCGCAGGTGGGCGAGCTCGGCCTCCGCCGCGGTGAGCTCGACGTGCAGCGTGCGATAGGCCGCCAGCGCCTCGGCGACCTCGCGGCCACCGAACCCGTCGAGCACCTCGCGGTGCTGGTCGGCGCGGCGCAGCCGCCACTGGTCGGCCTGGCCGTGCACGGCGACGAGGTGCTCGGCGAGCTCGGCCAGCACCCCGACGGGGGCCGCGCGGCCGCCGACGTGCGCCCGCGAGCGGCCGTCGGCCGACACCGAGCGCACCAGCACCAGGCCGTCGGCGACGTCGGCACCGGCCTCGGCGGCCCGCACGAGGGCCGGGTGGCCGGGCGGCAGGTCGACGACACCCTCGACGACGACGCGGTCGGCGCCGGCCCGCACCAGGGCGGAGTCGCCGCGGCCGCCGAGCAGCAGCCCCAGCCCGGTGACGACCATGGTCTTGCCCGCGCCGGTCTCGCCGGTGAGCACGGTGAGGCCGGGGTGGAGCGACAGCACCGCCTCGTCGATGACCCCCAGGTCGCGGATGCGGATCTCCTCGATCACGGGCGCTCGACCCGGTCGGCGTCGGACATCATCGCCCCGGCGGGCCCGCGCCAGCCCTGCACCGGGAGCCGGAACTTCTCGACCAGCCGGTCGGTGAAGCCGCCGTGCGAGAGGCGCGCCAGCCGCACCGGCTGGTCGGACCGGTGCACCTCGATGCGCGCGCCCGGGGGCAGGTCGACGGCACGCCGCCCGTCGCACCACACCACACCGCTGCCCTGGGTGCGGGCCAGCACCTCGACGACGAGGCGGGACTGCGGGCCGACGACCACGGGCCGGGCGAAGAGGGCGTGCGCGCTGATCGGCACCAGGAGCAGGGCCTCGACGTCGGGCCACACCACGGGCCCGCCGGCCGAGAACGCGTAGGCCGTGGACCCGGTGGGGGTGGCCATGACGATGCCGTCGCACCCCCAGGTCGACAGCGGGCGCCCGTCGATGGCGACGGTGAGCTCGAGCATCCGCTCGCGCGACGCCTTCTCGACGGTCACCTCGTTCAGCGCCCACGACGAGAACACCGGGTGGCCGTCCTCGTAGGCGTGCACCTCGAGCGTCATGCGCTCCTCGACGGTGTAGTCGCGCGACACGATGCGCTCGACGGTGGCGTCGAGGTCTTCGCGCTCGGCCTCGGCGAGGAAGCCGACGTGGCCGAGGTTGACCCCGAGCAGGGGCACTCCCGACCCGCGGGACAGCTCGGCGCCGCGCAGGATGGTGCCGTCGCCGCCCAGCACGCAGACCAGCTCGCAGCCGGCGGCGGCGGAGTCGGGGCCGTCGGAGGCGTCGCCGGCGGCCGAGGCCTCGACCCCGGCGACGTCGGCGAGGGGGGTGCCGACGAGCTCGTCGGGGGGCGCGCAGACGCCGACTCCCGAGGCGATCAGTCGGGTCGCGACGTCGGCGGCGAGCTGCTGCGCCTCGGGCCGGCCGACGTGGGTGACGAGCAGGATGCGGCGCGACGGCGTGGTCGTCATCGGCGTGCTCCGCTCGCTGGGTGCGTGGTGGCCTCGCGCACGGCGTCGCGGACCCGGTCCTCGCTCATTGTGTCCGACGGCACCGACCGCGCCCACAGGAGGTACTCGGTGTTGCCGCTGGTGCCGCTGATCGGGCTGGTCAGGATGCCGTGCACGTGCAGGCCGTGCTCCCCCACCGCGGCGACGACCTGCGCCAGAGCCCGGGTGCGGTCCTTGGGGTCGGTGACCACGCCCTGTCCGTTGAGGCGGCCGCGGCCGACCTCGAACTGGGGCTTCACGAGCACCACGAGGTCGGCGTCCGGGCCGAGGAGACCGGCGAGGTCGCCCATGACGAGGGTCAGCGAGATGAACGACAGGTCGGCGACCACGAGGTCGGCCGGTCCGCCGAGGTCGTCGGCGGTGAGGCCGCGCACGGTGGTGCCGCTGCGCTCGACGACCCGGGGGTCGTCGGCCACCTCGGGCACCAGCTGGCCGTGGCCGACGTCGACGGCGACGACCGTGTCGGCGCCGCCGGCCAGCAGCACCTGGCTGAAGCCGCCGGTCGAGGCCCCGACGTCGACGCACCGCCGCCCGGCGACCGCCAGGCCCTGCGGGCCCCAGTCGTCGAGGGCCGCGACCAGCTTGTGCGCGGCGCGGCCCACCCAGCGGGGGCCGTGCGAGGTCACGGCGATCTCGTCGGTCGGCTCGACCGGGTGCGCCGGCTTGGCGGCCCGCGATCCCCCGACCGTCACGAGGCCGCTGGTCACCAGGTCGCGGGCCTCACCCCGCGAGCGGGCCAGGCCGCGCCGCACCAGCTCGGCGTCGAGGCGACCGATCTCAGCCGCCGAGGTCGGACAGGCGCGACTGCAGCGTCCGGTGCACCGCCTCGCCGGCCTCGAGCTGGGCGTCGAGGTCGTCGTCGGGTGCGGCGGCGAGGTCGCGCAGGGCGGCGTCGATGACGATGTCACCCGTCTCCGGCGGCGCCCCCGCGGTGGGGGCGCCGGCCGGTGGCGTCGGGACGGACGGCTCGTCGGGAGTGGTGTCGGGGTGCTGCTCGGTCACGCGTCGGCCGCCGGGGTGGAGGTCGCGGGAGTGGTTGCGGCCGGGGTGGAGGCCGCCGGCGTGGTTGCTGCGGGCGTCGGCGCGGGCGCGGCCGGCGTGGATGCCGTGGACGTCGCGGCAGCCTTCGTCGCCGGGGCCTTGCGGGCCGGGGCCTTGCGCGCGGTGGTGGTCTTCGCGGTCGTCGTCTTCTTCGCGGCCGTCGACGTCGTGGCGGCCTTGGTGGCGGGCGCCTTCCTGGCCGTGGTGGTCTTCGCCGGCGCGCTCTTGGTCGCCGTGGACTTCGCAGCCGGGGCCTTCTTCGCAAGGGCCTTCTTCGCGGGAGCCTTCTTCACTGCCGTCGACGCCTTCTTGGCCGGCGCCTTCTTCGCTGCCGTCGACGCCTTCTTGGCGGGTGCCTTCTTCGCAGGTGCCTTCTTCGCGGGCGCCTTCTTCGCGGGCGCG
The DNA here is from genome assembly GCA_035702525.1 of Ornithinibacter sp. Taxonomy (GTDB): domain Bacteria; phylum Actinomycetota; class Actinomycetes; order Actinomycetales; family Dermatophilaceae; genus Fodinibacter. The sequence goes on from DASSQL010000182.1 coordinate 3,821, forward strand.
CTCGGGCGGGCGGCGACCCGGGCCGGCTCGGGTCCGAGGTCCACGATGGCGTCGGCCACCGGGCCTGGGGTGCGCGCCTGCATCCCGGTCGCGGAGCGGGCCAGGTCGTCGACCTGCGAGGCCAGCCCGGCCACGGTCGCCGCGAGGGTCTGCACCTCGCCGGAGACCTTGTTGAGGTCGAGCTTGGCCACGGCCGCGTCGACCTCCCGGCGCACCAGGCGGACCAGCGCCTTGCGGTTCGACTGCGCGGCGTGCAGCAGCTCGTCGGCCAGGCCGCTCACCTGCTTGGCCGCCTTCTTGCGCGACGCGTCGGACCCGGCCAGGGCGAGGATCTCCGCGGCAGCCTCCTTGGCGGCGCTGCGGGTGAGCTCACCGAGCCCGGACGCGAGCTCGACGTAGCCCTGGATGGAGCGCTTGGCCATGGGTCCTCCTGACATACGGCGGCCCGGTCGGTCGCCCTCCGGGCCCACGCTACCGGTGAGCGGCGGCCGCGACCACGCTCTCGGCCCGGACGGCCAGTGCGTTCACCTCGTCGTTCGTCGCCCCGGCGTCGCGGGCGGCGTGCACGGCACGCACCGCGTCGGCCAGGGCCACGAGCCCGTGCTCACCGTCGTCGGGGTCCGCCAGCAGGGCGCGCAGGTCGGGCGCGACCCAGGTGGGGCGGCGCTGCGGCGGCGCCTCGAGGCAGGCCCGCAGGTCGTCGACCCCGGTCAGCACCAGCAGCGAGTCCATGCCCGCGGCGACGGCGCCCTCGATGTCGGTGTCGAGCCGGTCCCCCACGGCCAGCACCCGGTCCACGGGTAGCTCGAGCCGCTGGGCGCACAGCAGGTACAAAGGTGGCGCCGGCTTCCCGGCCACGAGGTGCGGCGGGTGGCCGACGGCGCGCTCGACGGCGGCCACCAACGACCCGTTGCCGGGTGCGACGCCTCGATCGGTGGGCAGCGTGCCGTCGGTGTTGGTCGCCACCCAGGTGGCGCCACCCTCCACGGCGTACGCCGCCTCCGCCAGGTCACGTGCCGTCACCGCCGGCCCGTAGCCCTGCAGCACGGCGTCGACCCGCCCGCGCGCGGCCTCGGTGGGCAGCACCGGTCGCAGGCCCGCCTCACGCAGGGCGGTCGCGACGCCGGCGCCGCCCACCGCCAGCACCGCGCTGCCGGGGGCCAACCGGTCGGCCAGCAGCCAGGCCCCGGCCTGCGAGCTGGTGGCGACGGCATCCGGGGTGCAGTCCAGGCCGAGGTCACGCAGGTGGGCGGCCACCTCGTCCGGTGCGCGCGACGCGTTGTTCGTGGCGTACAGCACCGGCACCCCGAGGGCTCCGAGCACCTCCACGGCGTGCGGCACCGCGGTCGGGCCGCGGTAGACGACGCCGTCGAGGTCGCAGACCACCGCCGTGTAGCGGGTGACGAGCGCGCCGGCCGGGGTCACTCCGCCGGCTCCGCGGGTGCCTCGGCGACAGGCGCCTCGGCGACAGACGCCTCGGTGACAACCGGGACCTCGGTGACCACCGGGACCTCGAGCTCGTCGTCCTCACCGAGCTCGAGCGCGATGCCGTCGAGCTCCTCGAGACGCTCGACCGCATCGGTCTCGCCCTCGGTGTCACCCTTCATCGCCTTGACGAACCACTCGCGGGCCTCGTCCTCGCGGCCCAGGCCGAGCAGCACGTCGGCGTAGGCGTAGTGCAGGCGGAAGACCCCCGCGGTGGGGCTGCGCTTCAGGGCCGGGATCTGCAGCGCGAGCAGCGCGGCGTCCTCCTGGCCGAGGTCGCGGCGGATGCCGGAGACCACGATCGCGAGCTCGATGCGCTCGGACTCCTCGAGGCCCGCGGCCTCGGGGGTTGCCGCGAGGTCGAGTGCTCGGCCCTGTCGGCCCAGGCCACGCTCGCAGTCGACCATGAGCGGGAGCAGGTGCGAGGAGCCACTGAGCCGGCGCACGGTGCGGAACTCGGTGAGCGCCCGGGCGAAGTCGCCCTGGCGGTAGGCCACCATGCCCAGCGCCTCACGGGCGGCCGGCACCCGACCGGCTCGACGCACGGCGGTCTCGGCGTGCGCCAGGGCCGACTCGAGGTCGTCGGCCTCGAGGAAGGCCGCAACCATCACCAGGTGCTGGGCGACCCCGTCGGCGTTCTCCTTGGACAGCGTGCGCAGCTGGCCGTGGATGGACCGGTCGAGCTCCTTGCCGGTGACGCCCTCGGGGATACGCGGTTCGGGCAGCCGGGGACCCTTGGGGGTCAGCCGGGAGCCGCCGCGGCTCTCGCGGTCGTCCTTGCCGGATGCCGAGCCCGGGCGCCCGCTCGAGGGTCGACCGTCGCGCGCGCCGGGGGCACCGCCGCGGCGGTCACCGCCGCGAGAGCCACCCTGGCCGCCGCGGCCGGAGCCGCCCTGGCCACCGGAGCGGCCACCGGGTGCGTCGCGCCGCGGCGGGCGACCACCGCCACCGGACCCACCGACCGGGCGCCCTGCGCCTGCGCGGTGATCGCTGCTCTCCTCGGCCACGCCATCAACTCCTGAAGTTCGGTGCTGTTCGCTGCGGTGCACCGCCTGGCGGGACACCGTCGCTCAGTGTACGGATGGGCACGACGCCGGTCGCCGGCGCTGCGGTCAGTCGGTCGGTGCATTCAGGCGAATGCACTCGTGACACCGACAATGAGAAAGGGCCCGCCTAAATAGGCGGGCCCTTTCTGGAAAGTATGTCCGGCTGCGTCCTACTCTCCCACACCGTCACCAGTGCAGTACCATCGGCGCTGAAGGGCTTAGCTTCCGGGTTCGGAATGGAGCCGGGCGTTTCCCCTTCGCTATGACAGCCGAAACTCTATGGAGATGTCAG
>DASSQL010000183.1:0-8529 GCA_035702525.1 Ornithinibacter sp.
CCCCTCGATCGACCCCACGGCGACGACCACCCCGCCCTCGCCGAGGCGGGCGGCGGCGCGCTGGAGCAGGGCGGTGGTGGGGCGCAGGCCGGCGTGGTGGAAGGCGTCCCAGGCGGCGGTGTCCAGGTCGTCCCACGCCACATGGTCCTGCGGGAAGGCGTTGAGCACGACGACGTCGGGGGCGCCCACCGCCTCGGTGCAGCGGTCGAGCAGGTCGTCGCACGCGGCATCCAGAGCGGCGGCGTCCGCGATGGCGAGGTCGGCGTGCAGGGCGACGGCACGGCATCCGGATGCCGTGATCTCGCCCACCGCGGCGGCCGCACCGTCCGCGTCGCCGCGGTAGTGCACCCCGACGTCGTGGCCGTGCTCGGCGAGCACCAGCGCGACGACCCGGCCGAGCCCGCCGCTGGCCCCGGTGACGAGCGCGCTCACCGCATCCGCCCGACCGGCTCGTCGCGGGTCAGGGCGGCGATCTCGGCCGCGTAGGAGGGGTAGCCGGCGGTGAGCAGGGTGCGGTCGCCGAGCTCGAAGTGCTCGGGGCGGAAGGCCGGCGAGCACCAGCAGGACAGCAGGGTCCAGTCACCCAGGGTCGACGCACCCATCCAGGTGCCGCGGCGCACGAGGAACTGGCTGGTCGTCGGGCCGACGTAGTTCAGCACCCCGGACCCGCCCGGTCGCAGCCGCAGCAGCGCCGCCGGTGCGCCCCCGAGCCACTGCCACCCCTCGTCGATGGTCAGCCGGTGCATCGCCGAGAAGCCGTCGGGCTTGTCGGTGAGCAGCACCGTGATGGCGTTGAGGTTCTGGGTGCGGGGGCCCGCGACGAACCAGGCGCCCTCCTCGGGGATGGGCTGCATCTTCAGGCGGGCGATGACCTGCTCGGCGCTCTCCTGGCTCACAGTGCCTCCACCGCGGCGCGGGCGACGTCTCCCCTGGCGCCCGCGCGGGCGAGGAGGTCGTCGGTGTCGAGCCTCGTGCTGCGCCGGTCGCGCACCACGAGGTCGCCGTCGACGAGCACGTCGGTGACGTCGCCGCGGCCGGCCGCGAACACCAGCAGGGCCGCGACGTCGTGCACCGGCGTCAGGTGGGGCGCGGCGAGGTCGAGGAGCACGAGGTCGGCCCGCTTGCCCACCTCGACCGAGCCGACCCGGTCGCCGAGGCCGAGGGCCCGGGCGCCGTCGATGGTCGCCGCCCGCAGCACCTCGGTGGCGCTCGCGACGTCGGGGCGGCCGCTGGTGAGCCGGGCGACCAGGGCCACCTGGCGCATCGCCTGCCACATGTCGAGGTCGTTGGAGCTCGAGCAGCCGTCGGTGCCGACGCCGAGCCGGATGCCGCCCGCCCGCACCTCCTCCCAGTGCAGGGCCCCGCTGGCCAGCTTGAGGTTCGACCCGGGACAGTGCCCGATGGCCGCACCCGCCGCCGCGACCAGCTCGCGGTCGGTCGCGGTGAGGTGCACCCCGTGGGCGAGGACCAGGGGCAGGTCGGGTTCGAGCCACCCGCTGCGCGAGAGCAGCTCGGTGGGGGTGGCGTCGTAGCGCTCGCGGATGCCCGCGTTCTCGGCAGCGGTCTCCGAGACGTGGGTGGTGAGCAGGCCGGGGCGCCCGCTCTCCGTGAGCACCTTGCGCAGCGTCTCGACGACCTCGGTCAGGCCCTCGGGCGAGCAGGTGTAGGTGGCGTGCGGCATCGCGGACACCGGCACCTCGGGGCCGCCGATCTCGTCGAGCACGCCGGGCCAGGCCCGCAGCCCGGCGAGCCGGTCGGACCACGCCAGCCCGTCGGGGCCGGGGCCGTCGAAGAACACCGGGCCGATGACGTGCCGGCTGCCGGCGGCCACGGCGCCCCGGTGGGTCGCCTCGTGGTGGAAGTACATGTCGAGCTGGGTCGTGCACCCGCCGAGCAGCGACTCGAGGGCGCCGAGGGTCGCACCCAGCTCGACGGTCCCGGGGTCCATCACGGCGGCCTCGGCCGCCCAGAGGTGCTCGAGGAAGCCCTGCAGGTCGAGGTTCTCGGCGAGCCCGCGCAGGAGGGTCATCGGCAGGTGGGTGTGCAGGTTGACCAGGCCCGGCATCAGCAGCTTGCCGCTGGCGTCGATGACGACCGTGCCGTCGTCGGCCGCGGCCGGCTCGGCTGCCGCGGAGCCGATCTCGGTGATGACGCCGTCGTCGACGACGACGGTGGTGTCGGTGAGGACGGTGTCGCGCTCGTCGACGGTGACGACGTAGCGGGCGTTCTCGATGCGTAGCCGGGTCATGCGTCCGTCTCGTCGGTGTCGTCGGTGTCGTCGGTGTCGTCGGTGTCGTCGGCGGGGAAGGTGGCGCGGGTGTGGACGAGCTCGTCGAGGACGGCGATCACGGTCGCGGCACTGCTCGCGAGCACGGCGTCGATCTCGGCCATGGTGATCGGCTCGGTGGAGTCGCCGACGCCGGAGGCCGGGTTCACCACGAGGGAGATCGCGGCGTACCGCAGGCCGGCCTCGGCGGCGAGGGTCACCTCGGGGACGCCGGTCATGCCGGCGACGTCGGCCCCCGCGAGCGCAGCCAGCCGGATCTCGGCCCGGGTCTCGAAGCGCGGCCCCTCGAAGCAGGCGTACACCCCGCCGTCGCGGATGGAGTGGCCTGCGGCAGCGGCGGACTCGAGGATCTCGGCGCGGATCGCCGGGTGGTACGGCTCGAGCACGTCGGTGTGCACGACGCCCTCCGGGCCGGACCCGTCGAAGAACGTCACGGGCCGCTGCTTGGTGAGGTCGAGGAAGTCGTCGAGGCAGAGCAGGTCGCCGGGGCGCAGGTCGGGGTCGATCGAGCCGGTGACGTTGACGGCCACCACGTCGCGGACCCCGAGGTCGGCCAGCGCGCGGATGTTGGCGCGGTAGTTGACCTGGTGCGGGGGCACCGAGTGGCCGGCGCCGTGCCGGGTGAGGAAGACCACCGACACCCCGTGCCACGTGCCCCGGGTGACCCGGGCGTCGCCGAAGGCGGTGGTGACGGTCTCGTCCGAGGCGTCCTGCAGGGCCCCGAGGTCGTAGAAGCCGGTGCCGGCGATGATGCCGAGGGGCGGGCGGGTCATGCCCACGCACGCTACCGGTCGACGGTCCGTTCGGGGACGGCCCGGGAGCACCCTCCTGACCTCGGTGGCAGGATCAACCCCATGGGTGGACGGGTGGCGATCGCCGCGACCGGGCCGGTGTCGCTGGCGGCCGGTCGCGAGGTCGCGCTCGCGGGCGGCAACGCCGTCGACATCGCCGTGGCCGCCGCGCTCGCCGCGATGAGCACCGAGCCCGGCATCGTCTCGCTCGCCGGCGGCGCGTTCGTGTCGATCTGGCCGGCTGCGGGTGAACCGGTCGTCATCGACGGCAACGTCGAGATGCCGGGCCGCGGCCTGCCCGTCGAGCGGTTCGGCGGCGGGGTGCACGAGGTCGTCACCGACTACGGCGGCGGGGTGCGGCTGTTCGCCGGGCACGGCTCGGTCGCCACCCCCGGCGCCGTCACCGCGTGCGAGCTCGCGGTCGAGGAGCTCGGGGCGCTGTCCTGGGCCGACGTCATGGCGCCGGCCACCCGCGCCTGCCGCGACGGCTACCCCGTCGGTGGGGCGGCCGCGCGCTACCTCTCCTTCACGGCGCACTCCCTGTTCGGCCGCGACCCCGACGCCTTCCGGGTGGTGACCCGCCCCGACGGGTCGGCGGTCGTCGCGGGCGACGTCGTCACCAACCACCCCCTCGCCGACGTGCTCGACCTGGTGGCCCGCGAGGGTGCCTCGGTGCTGACCACCGGCGAGGTGGGCCGGGCGATGGTCGACGACATGACGGCCCACGGTGGCCTCGTGACCCACCGTGACCTCGCGGAGTACACCCCGCTGGTGCGACCACCGGTGCGTCGCACCGTCGGCGAGTGGGACCTCGCCGTCAACCCCCCGCCGTCGGTGGGAGGCCCGATGCTCGCCGTGATGCTCGGCGAGCTGCAGCGCCGTGGCAACTGGCACTGGCCCGACATCATCGACATCCAGCGCTCGGTACTGCGCTACCGACGCGACGTGCACGACCACGCCCACGACCTCGACGTCGCCGGCCACGAGCTGCTGCTCTCGGTCGACCGGCACGGTCTCGCCGGGCTGCCGACCAGCTCGAGCACCGCCAACATCTCCGTCGTCGACCGCGACGGCACCGCCTGCGCGGTCACCGTGTCGAGCGGGTACGGCGCGGGAATCACGGTGCCCGGCACCGGGATGCTGCTCAACAACGCCCTCGGGGAGCCCGAGCTCAACAAGCTCGGCCTGCACCGGCTCACCCCCGGCACCCGGCTCGCGTCGAACATGGCGCCCACCACCGGGCGCACCCGCGACGGCCGGGTGCTGGCCATCGGCTCACCCGGCGCCGACCGCATCACGACCGCCCTGATGCTCGTGCTCGGCCAGGGCTGCCTGCACGGGGCCGACCTCCGGCACGCCATCGAGGCGCCGCGCCTGCACGTGCGCTTCGACGACGACGGTGTCGCCGTCGTCGAGCACGAGACGGATGCCGCGATCGCCGACGCGGTGCGCGAGGCCGGGCTGCCCGGGCGCGACCACGGCATCCAGCAGATGTTCTTCGGTGGCGTGGGCGCGGCGTACCGGCGCGAGGACGGCGTCCTGCAGGCGGCCGGTGACCCGCGTCGCGAGGCGGCCGTCGAGGTGCTCGACGTGGCCTGAGGCCCGTCGCGGCTCAGCCGAGGGTCGCGCCGGTGACCATCCAGCGGTCGGTGCGCACCCGCAGCCACATCAGGGTGCCCCGCAGCGACATGAAGGCGGTGAAGGCGATCCACAGCCAGACGACGGCGTTGACGTCGCCGCGCGTGCTGCCCCCCTCGAGCAGCCAGTCGCCCGCGAGGTGCACCCCGAGGATGAGGGGCAGGTAGGCCAGCAGGGTGCCGAGCATCGCGCGCGCGAGCCACGGTCCGTCGCCGGCGCCGATCAGCACGCCGTCGACGACGAAGACGAACCCGGACAACGGCTGGCCCAGGGCCACCACGACCAGGCCGCCGGCGATGGCCGCCTGCACGGCCGGGTCGGGGGAGAAGAGCGGGCCGAGCACCTGGTGCAGGAGGAGCAGCACCCCACCGAGCACGACCCCGACCACGATGCCCCAGCGCACGACGAGGGTGGTCGCGTCGCGGGTGCGGTCGATCTCGCCGGCGCCGAGGGCCTTGCCGGTGATCGCCTGCGCGGCGATGGCGAGGGCGTCGAGGGAGAACGCGAGGAACGTCCAGATCGTGGCGGTCACCTGGTAGGCGGCCAGCGGCACGTCGCCGAGGCCGGCCGCCACCCAGGTGGTCACGAGGAGCACCGCGCGCAGGGCGAGGGTGCGCACGAGCAGGGGGACGCCACCGCGGGCGGCAGCCAGGACCCGCCCGGGGTGGGCGCGCAGGGGCACGTGGGTCGCCACGGCGTACCGCACCAGGACGACGACGAGGGCTCCGGCCATCAGGGTCTGCGCGATGACGGTGCCCCAGGCGGAGCCGGCGATGCCCCAGTGCAGCCCGTGCACGAACCAGACGTTGAGCACGATGTTCAGGCTGAACCCGCCGACGGCGGCGACGAGCGGGGTGCGGGTGTCCTGCAGGCCGCGCAGCACGCCGGTGGTGGCGAGCACGACGAGCATCGCGGGGATGCCGAGCGCCGAGATCCGCAGGTACGTCACCGCCTGGTCGATCGCCTCCGGCGAGGCGCCGAAGACGCGGGCGACAGGCCCGGCGAAGGCGGCGACGAGCACGGTCGTGACCGCTCCGAGGGCGATCGCCAGCCAGGTGCCGTCGATGCCGGCCGAGATCGCCCCGGCCCGCGAGCCGGCGCCGAGCTGGCGGGCGACGACGGCCGTGGTGCCGTAGGCGAGGAACACGAAGATGTTCGCCGAGGTGAGCAGCACGGCGCTCGCGACGCCCAGGCCGGCGAGCTCGACCACCCCGAGGCGGCCGATGATCGCGGCGTCGGCGAGCAGGAAGAGCGGCTCGGCGACCAGCGCCAGGAACGCGGGCACGGCGAGCCGAAGCACCTCGCGGTGCTGGCTCGGTGCGGGCTGGGTCACGGACGGCACTGTTCCACGGTGGCTCCCTCGATGCCGTCGCCCGGGCCGGCTGCGACCACCCCCCGAGACACCCCCGCTCGGGTCCGTGCTCCGGATGTGCGTTCCTACTCCGGTTGCGCGCTGCTGCAAGGGCGCTCATCGGGAGCTACGACCCGAGCGGGGAGCAACGACCCGACTCGGGCCACCCCGCAGGACCTGCCCTGCCCCGCGGTGGGTGCCGAGCGCGGGGCGACCCTGTGGATGAGCGCACTGAGGGACTCCTCGACCGTGCCATCGTGGCTCGATGCTCGGCATGGAGGCCCCGGCGCCGTTCGACCCCTCGGTCCTGCGGTTGTACGCCGACCTGCGCCGAGCCGGCCTCGACCCCCAGAGAGCCGGCGGGTGGCAGCGGGTTCGCCGCGGCGTCTGGATGCCGGTCGTCGTCTGGCAGGACCTCACGCCGGAGCAGCGCCACGCCGCACTGGTGCACGCCACTGCCCTGGTCTGCGACGGCGAAGGCCGCCCACGCCACGTCTTCGCGGCGGAGTCCGCCGCGGCGGTGTGGGGGTTGCCGCGAGTGGAGGCATGGCCCACGACGGTGCGGACGTTGGCCACGTCCGGACGGCCGCGCGGTTCCTCCGGTGTGCGACCGCTCGTCGGTGCCGAGGTCGAGCCGGTCGCCTTCAAGGGCGTGCTGGTCACGCCGGTGGCCCGCACGCTGGCCGACCTCGCGTGCAGGGGCAGCCTGCCGTCGGCGGTCGCCGCAGCGGACCACGCAGTTCGCCACGGACTCTGCTCGTTCGCCGAGCTCAGGGCGGAGGCGGATGCCGTCCCCCATCGCGTGCGCGGGCGCCCGGCCGCGCGACTGGTGGCAGAGCTCGCCGACTCCGACTCGATGTCGGTCGGGGAGAGCCTGTCACGTGTCCAGATGTTCCGACTCGGCGTCCCGAGACCCCGACTCCAGGTGCCGCACCACGACGACCAGGGTCTGATCGGTGTCGTCGACTTCGAGTGGCTCGGCGTGGTCGGTGAGTTCGACGGGAAGCTCAAGTACCGGGTGCCACCCGGTGCCAGCCCGGAGGAAGCGGCGGAGATCGTGTGGCGCGAGAAGAAGCGCGAGGACCGCCTGCGGGTTGATTCGCGGGTTGCCAGGTGGACGTGGCAGGTCGCGCTCGATCGTGACCAGCTCGGGCGGGTACTTGCCGCGCAGGGGGTGCGACCGGGCCCTCGCGCCTCGTGGTTCGACCTCGGTGCACCTCGAAGCGCCTGAGGCCCCCGGCTCGGGTCGATGCTCCGGATGTGTGCCCTTACTCCGCTTGTGCACCGCTGCAGCAACGCGCATCGGGAGCAAGGACCCGAGCGGGGAGCAGGAACCCGAGCCCGCGCAGGGAATCGAGCTCAGAGGTGCTTGAGGGCTTCTCGGCGAGAGAGGCCCGAGAGGCGGTCGCCCCGCGCCTCGACGAAGGCCTGCACCCACCGCGGGTCGACCCGCGCGTGCTGGCGCAGGGCCCAGCCGATCGCCTTGCGGATGAAGAACTCCCGCCCGAAGCGTGACCCCTCGAGGTTGGCGTCGATGACGTCGGACAGCAGCCCGAGGTCGGTCTCCTCGCGGTGCTTCAGCTGCGCGAGGATGGCGGTGCGCCGCACCCAGAGGTGGTCGTCCACGGCATCCGAGCGAAGGATGGGCGTGACGACCTCCCTGTGCCGCAACAGGATCGGGCCCACCCGGTCGGCCGCCACCAGGTCGACGTAGTCCCACCAGGCGCCGCTCTCGACCAGGTACCGGTACAGCCCGAGGGCCTGCGGGTCCTGCCAGGGCCGGGCCGCCCGGTGTGCCGTCACGGCCAGCGCGGCGTAGCGCTCCTCACGGAACGTCGCGCCGTCCCAGAGGTCACGCACGTCCGACTCCCACGCCTCCCGCGACGCCGGGGCCAACGCCGGGTCGGCGAGGAGCGGCCGCAGGAGGGCCCGCAGCTCGGGCGAGGTCAGCCCCCGATACGGCATCGACGACTTCATGTACGCCTGCTGCCCGGCGGCCCGCGCCGGGTCGCCGGCACCGGCGAGAGCAGCGCGAACGGCGCCCACCAGGTCGGAGTCGGGTGCCGAGGTGGTCGTCATGGCAGCCATCTCAGCACCCGACTGCGCCGGGAGCGAGGGCAGGCGCGGCTCAGGCGAGGCCGAGGTGGGCGGCTTCCTCCCACAGCTCGTCGCGCACCTGCGGGTGGGCGGCGTCGCGGATGATGTGCCGGCACTGTGCCTGCTGGTCGTAGCCCCACAGCTCGGCGATGCCGTGCTCAGTGACGAACGCGCTCTGCTGGAAGCTGGTGACCGGCTCGTCGAGCAGGGGCACCACGGTGGAGACGTTCGCCTTGGGGTGCCAGGAGCGCAGCGCGATGAACGACTGCCCGCCCGCGGAGTGCAGCGCCCCGACGATGAAGTCGGTCTGCCCGCCGAACCCGGAGTAGATGCGGGCGTTGATCCGCGAGGCGTTGGCCTGCCCG
>DASSQL010000184.1:0-2389 GCA_035702525.1 Ornithinibacter sp.
GACGTCGGTGCCGACCTCGTCGGCAAGGTCGAGGCCGGCATCCCCGAGGACGACCCGCGCAACGCCGCCACCATCGCCGACAACGTCGGTGACAACGTCGGCGACTGCGCCGGCATGGCCGCCGACCTGTTCGAGTCGTACGCCGTCACGCTCGTGGCCGCGCTCATCCTCGGCTCGGTCGCCTTCGGCGAGTACGGCCTGGTCTTCCCGCTGATCATCCCGGCCATCGGTGCGGTCACCGCACTGCTCGGCGTCTTCATCACCAAGGCCCGCCCGGGCGAGAACGCGCTCAGCGCCATCAACCGGGGCTTCTACATCGCGGCCGCCATCTCGGCGGTGCTCTCCGCGATCGCCGCCTGGACCTACCTGCCGGCCAAGTACTCCGAGCTGTTCGCCCAGGGCGCCACCCTCACCGACAAGCAGCAGGAGGTCGCGGCGCTCACGGGCAACTGGCTCACCGGCAGCCCGCGCCTGTCGGCGTTCCTCGCCGTCGTCATCGGCATCGTGCTCGCCGGCATCATCCTGTGGCTCACCGGTCACTTCACCGGCACCGACAAGCGCCCGACCATCGACGTCGCGCGCACCTCGCTCACCGGCCCCGCCACCGTCGTGCTCTCGGGCATCGGCGTCGGCCTGGAGTCGGCGGTCTACACCGCGGCGATCATCGCCGGCGCGGTCTACCTCGCCTTCCTCCTGGGCGCGGGGTCGACGGCCCTGGCGCTGTTCCTCGTCTCGCTCGCCGGCTGCGGCCTGCTGACCACGGTCGGCGTCATCGTGGCCATGGACACCTTCGGCCCGGTCTCCGACAACGCCCAGGGCATCGCCGAGATGTCGGGCGACGTCGACGAGGAGGGCGCGCAGATCCTCACCGAGCTCGACGCCGTGGGCAACACGACCAAGGCGATCACCAAGGGCATCGCGATCGCGACGGCCGTGCTGGCCGCGACCGCGCTCTTCGGCTCCTACAGCGACGCGTGGCAGACCCAGCTGCAGGCGATCATCGACGGCGGCGAGATCAAGGAGCAGCCGAGCAAGTTCGTCGTGTCGACCTTCGACCTGCAGGTCGTCACCCCGAGCGTGCTCGTCGGTGTGCTCATCGGCGCCGCGGTGGTCTTCCTCTTCTCCGGCCTGGCCATCAACGCGGTGACGCGTGCGGCCGGGGCCATCGTGTTCGAGGTGCGCCGCCAGTTCCGCGAGCACCCCGGCATCATGGACTACACCGAGAAGCCGGAGTACGGCCGCGTGGTCGACATCTGCACCCGTGACTCGCTGCGCGAGCTGGCGACGCCGGGTCTGCTGGCGGCCCTCATGCCGGTCGCCGTGGGCTTCGGCCTCGGCATCGGCCCGCTGGCCGGCTTCCTCGCCGGTGCGATCGGCGCCGGTGCGCTGATGGCCGTGTTCCTCGCCAACTCCGGTGGCGCGTGGGACAACGCGAAGAAGATCGTCGAGGACGGTGCGCACGGCGGCAAGGGCTCGCTCGCCCACGAGGCGACGATCATCGGTGACACCGTCGGTGACCCGTTCAAGGACACCGCCGGCCCGGCGATCAACCCGCTGCTCAAGGTGATGAACCTGGTGTCGGTGCTCATCGCGCCGGCCATCGTCTCCCTGACCGTCGGGTCCGGCGCCTCGCCGGCGATCCGCTACGGCATCGCGGCGGTCGCCTTCGTCATCGTCATCGCCTCGGTCACGTACTCCAAGAGCAAGGACATCGCGATCGGCAACGACAGCGACCCCGATGCCGCAGCCGCGGAGCAGCAGCACCCGGTGTCGATCTAGGTCGGATCTGGATGCCGAGGGGCCGGGTTCCGCTGGAACCCGGCCCCTCGCACGTCCCCGTCGAGGTCCCACGACGCGCTGACGCCCGGCGTGGTCGGTCAGCGTGTCGCGGGACCTCGACAACCGCGGGGGCCGGGGTGCCGTGGGCGCCCGGGCCGCCGAGGAGCTCGACGCCAGAGGGCGAGGTGGGTGAGCGCACGCGCCGTACGGCATACGCTCGTCCTCGATGACCCCGAACCCGCCCCGCGTCGACCCCGCCCTCGTCCCCGCCCTGCGCGCCGACCTCGTCACCGCGGGCTACACCGTCGCGGGCGTCACCGAGCTGCTCGGCCCGCTGGCCACCGCCGCGCTCGACCGCGACCAGTCGATGCCCGCGCAGCGGGTGACCTCGGCCTCGAGCGCCCCGGGCGCGACCCTGGTGCGGCTGTTCGCCCTCGGCGACCCGGTCGACGTCGCCGAGGCCGCGGCCGCGCTGCCCACCCTCGGCGTCGACGGTGCCGTCGCGCTGGGCCTGGTCGAGCCCGAGGGGGATGCCGTCGTCGCACTGTGCGACCTGCGCCCGTACGCCTCCGACGGGCTCGAGTGGTGGGTCGCCTCCGACCTCGGCGAG
>DASSQL010000185.1:0-19834 GCA_035702525.1 Ornithinibacter sp.
GTGGTCACCACCGTCGTCATCGTCTCCTCCTTGGCCAGCCGCGCGATCAGCATCATGATCTCGCGGCCGGTCTCGGAGTCGAGCTGGCCGGTGGGCTCGTCGGCGAGCAGCAGGCCGGGCCGGGACGCGAGGGCGCGAGCGAGCGCGACCCGCTGCTGCTGGCCACCGGAGAGCTCACCCGGGCGCTGGTTGACGTGCCCGGTGAGCCCGACGTGCTCGAGCGCGGACGCGACCCGCGCCTCGCGCTCCTCGGGGTCGATCTCGTTCAGCCGCAACGGGATCCCGACGTTCTCGCGAGCGGTGAGGATGGGCACGAGCCCGAACGACTGGAAGACGTAGGCGACCGTGCCGCGGCGCACGGCGAGCAGCTCGGCATCGCTCATCGCCGTGACGTCGGCGCCGTCGAGCACCACGCGCCCGGCATCCGGTCGGTCGAGGCCGCCGATGACGTTGAGCAGGGTCGTCTTGCCCGAGCCGGAGCGGCCTCGCACGGCGACGAGCTCACCGGGCGCCGCGGTGAGCGACACCCCGCGCAGGGCGTGCACCTCCGTCGCCCCGCTGCGGAACGTGCGGTGCACCTCGTGCACCTCGAGGTACGTCGTGGTCATGCCGGCCCCTCCCCCGGTTCGTCGGCTCCCGGTCGCGGCGTCGGCCAGACACCGATGTGGTCGGCCTCGAGGTCGAGGCGCACCCGGTCGCGCATCGCCAGGGCGTCGGTGAACCCGCGCGGCAGCTGCAGGCGGCCGGCCCTGTCGAGCACCGCGAACTCCTCGGCGACCACGCCCTCGACCCCGTGCTCGTCGACGGCGGTGCGCCGGCGCACCTCCGAGGACGTGCGTCCGTCCCGGATGCCGACGGTGCGGCTGACCTGCTCGCTCACGTGGGCGTCGTGCGTCACGACGACGACGGTGGTGCCGAACGTCTCGTTCGCCTGGCGGATCGCGCCGAACACCTCGTCGCTGCTGCGGCTGTCGAGCTCACCCGTCGGCTCGTCGGCGAGCAGCACCCGCGGCCGGTTGGCCAGCGCCACCCCGAGGGCGACCCGCTGCTGCTGCCCACCGGAGAGCTCGCCGAGCCGCCGGTCGGCGCAGTCGGCGATGCCGAGCACCTCGAGCGTCTCGGCGGCCCGCGACTGCCGTTCCGACGACGACACGGAGGCGAACAGCATCGGCAGCTGCACGTTCTCGACGGCCGTGAGGTACGGCAGCAGGTTCGCGGTCGCCTGCTGGAACAGGAAGCCCACCGTGTGCCGGCGGTAGCTCAGGCGGTCCTTGGTCGACATCGCGAGCAGGTCGCGGCCGGCGACCCGGGCCACCCCGGCGCTCGGCAGGTCGAGTCCGGACAGGATGGTGAGCAGCGTGGACTTCCCCGAGCCCGAGGCCCCGACGATCGCGACGAGCTCACCGCGGCCGACCTCGAGGTCGAGACCCTGCAGGGCCACCACCTCCACCCCCTCCGAGGAGAAGATGCGCACGAGGTTGTCGCAGAGGATGTCCGGCCCGTTCGGCTCGGTCGTGTCGGGGGCGCGGGTACGGCCCCGGGTACGCGCTGGACTCGTGCTCATGCGGTGTCTCCTTGGCGCAGGTGCTCGGCAAGGCTGCCACGTCGGGCCGACGCGGCATCGGTCAAAAGGGCCAGCGACCCGATGGCCAGCGCCACCACGGCCACGAGCAGCCCGGTGAACGGGTGGGCCTGGACCGGCAGTCGGGTGGCGGCGCCGGTGAAGGGAGCGAGGTCGAGGGCGGGCGCGAGGGCACTGGGCACCACCACGCCGACGAGGCAGCCGGTGGCGACCCCGACGGCGAGCAGCGGCAGTACCTCGGCCCAGGCGAGGCGGCGCTCCCGCCCGTGCGGAAGGCCCATCGTGCGCAGCCGGATCGCCAGCTGCGAGCGCTCGGCCCGGGTCGCCGCGAGCAGCAGCAGGACGGCGAGGAAGGACAGCACGGCGGCGAGCAGGACCCCCACGAGGAAGGTGGCGGCGACCAGGCTGGGCAGGGCCCGGTCGGCGACGTCGGCCGCGAACCCGGTGACGGTGGCGACCCCGGTGACCAGCCCCCCGAGCTGCGCCCGGTCGCGGCCGGCGGTGGCCGCGAGGTCGCGCTGCGCGTCGGCCGACGCCCGCAGGAACACGGTGTTCGGCTGGGTGGTGGGCACGGCCTTCACGAGCGCGTCGAGGGGCACCAGCGCGACGACCCGGCCCTGGCCGGCGAAGGCCCGCTCGAGGGCCGGGACGGTCGCCACCCGGCGGCCCGGGGTGCTGAGCCCGCGAAGCCCGAGGTCGAGGTCGCCGACGGCCGGCCCACCACTCAGCACCACGGGCAGCCGCCCGCCCGCCGTCCCGGCGGGCGGGGTGAAGGCGAGCGGGGTTCCCGCGAGCAGCTCCGCGTAGCGCACCGGGTCGACCGCCACCACGACCACCGCGGTGGTGCGCCCGTCGGCGCTGACGGTGGCCCCGGCATCCAGGTGCGCCGGGATGGCGGTCTCGACGCCCGGACGGGCGGCGAGGGCGGTGACGTCGGCGGCGTCGATCCGGGCGGCGTCGATTCGCGCGGCGGCGCCGACCGCGCGCAGGGCCGCGAGCTCGCGCTGCTCGGACACGCTCGCGGTGAGGGTGGCCATCAAGGTCACCAGGGTCGCGCCGACGACGAGGGCGGCGAGCGGCACGGCCGCTCCCGCGCCGGTGCGCGCGGCCCGGGTGAGCCCGACGAACGCCACCAGCCCGCGGCCGCGCTCGGCGAGGCGGGCGAGGCGGGACACGGGCCAGGGCATCACTCGCAGGGCGACCACGGCTGCGGCCAGTGCGACGAGCACCGGGGTGACGGCCGCGTACCAGTCGGTGCGCCCGGTCGCGATGACTGCGCCACGGCTGCGCACGGTCGACACCGCGAGCACGGCGAGCAGCACGACCGCGGCCTCGAGCACGACCCGCCGGGCGGCCCGCACGGTGCGCGTCGACTCCTCCGGGACCTCGTCGATGGCGCGCACCCGCCGGGCCGTCGCGACGACGGCGACCACCAGCGGCAGCACGACCACGAGTGCGACCTCGACCCAGGCCGACCGGCTGGTGTCACCCGGCACGAGCAGCACCACGGCGAGCGCCGAGACGACCGCCAGGGGCACCGCGAGCACGCTCGTCGCGACGCCGACCAGGGTGAGGACCTGGGCGCGCGAGGCACCCCGCGCCCGCAGCAGCCGCACCTCGCGGTCGCGCCGCTGCGCACCGAGCAGTGCCGTGAGGGCGAGCACGAGCACCGCCAGCGCGGTGACCCCACCGGTGACGAACGAGGTCAGCACGCCGGTGACGGCGACGTCGCGCTCGTAGCGGTCGAGCAGACCACCCAGACCCGTGGTGACCGCCGGGACGTCCTGGACCCCCGCCCACACCGTGGGGTCGGTGTCGAGGCGCACGAGGAAGTCGCGCAGCACCTCGACGTCGTCCCGGGTGAGCCGGTCGGCATCCAGCGTGTAGCGCCAGGTGTGGTCGAGGGCGGGTGACGGCGACGGCGGTGGCTCCTCGGCGGGGCCGCGCCAGAGCCCGTCACCGACGGCGGAGTAGCTCTCGAGGGGAGCGATGACCGCGGCCTGGTCGGTGGTGCCGCCCTGCGGGGTGAGGATCTTCGCGATGCCGAGCATCCGCGGCTCGGCGGCCCACACCTCGTCCGCCGGGTCGAGCGGCTCGAACGTGCCCGCGACGACGACCGCGGTCGGCGACACCACGCGCCGGGTGTTGGCGCCGGCCGAGAGGTCGAGCACGTCACCGACCGACACGCCCCAGGCCGCCGCGGTACGCGCGCTCAGGGCCACTGGGACGACCTGCACCCCGTTGGGCTGGTCGGCGGAGTCCCGCAGGGTGCGGGTGGTCGTCGGGGCACCCGGCGGGCCGCCGGTGACCCACCGCACCCGGTCGAGCGCCGCGTCGTCGACCCGTACGGCGAGCTCGCCGGACGAGACGTCCAGCGGCTCGCCCGTGGACCGCGCCACGGCCAGCGGGTCGCTCTGCGCGGCGACGAACCCCCCGCTGAGCAGGGCCCGCACCTGCGCACCCATCGCGTCGCGCACGGCGGTGTCGACCGGCTCGAACGGCGCGGTCGGGCCCTGGGTCGGCGTGCTCGAGGCCCGCGAGGCGCGGCCGGCGCTCGTGGTGAGCCGCAGCCCGAGGTCGCGCTCGGCCGGGGCCGCGGAGCGCACCGCGTCGCCGAGGGCCCGGTCGTGGGCGACCGACTGCACCCGGGGCACCGCCACGAGGAACACCGTCGTCAGCACGGTGAGCGCCGCGAGCAGGATGGCGGTGCCACGCTCGGCGACCAGGCTGTGCCTCAGGAGGGTGAGCTCGCGGAGCGGTCGGCGGACGGCTGCGGGTGCCGGTGCCACGTGCCGCCCGGTCATGACGCCTCCCCGCGGCGCAGCTCGGCCGCGATGTCGCGGCCCGAGCTGCGCAGGACGAGCACCCCCACCAGCGACAGCACCAGGGCGACGACCACCCCGAAGCCGACGAGCTGGGCGAGCGGCAACGTCACCAGCACCCGGGGCACCTGCGGGTGACCGTCACCGCCGACGAGCACCGGCACGACGGCCAGGGCGCTGAGCACCCCCAGGACCAGGCCGACCGCGACGGTGAGGACGACGACCCCCACCCGCTCGAGGGCGAGCACCCGGCGGATCCGGCCCGGCGGCATCCCGAGGGCGAGCAGCACGGCGTTCTCGCGGCGGCGGGTGCGCCCGAGGGCGGCGGTGGTCGCGGCGAAGCCGACGGCGGCCAGCACCAGCGCGGCCCCGGTGACCAGCAGCATGGCGGCGCGCATCCCGGCGTTCACCGGGTTGGCGTCCCGCTCGGCGACGAGGTCGGTGCGCACGGCCACGGTGACCCCGGCCGGCAGCCGGGTGCGCACGGCATCCTCCACGGCGGGCACCGACACCGGGTCGAGCCACCACTCGGAGGGCTCGACCGGGCGGGTCGACGGGGAGCCGCCGTCCCCCAACGCGAGCACCGTGGGCAGGTCGACGACGACCGCCCGGTCGGGGATGCGGGCGGTGGGCACCGCGTCGACGACCCCGACCACGGTCAGCGGGAGCTGCCGGCCGGCGACGGTGAGGGAGAGCGTGCTGCCCACCTCGGCCCGGGCGGCGTCGGCGACCGACCGGGTGACGAGGGCGGGCACCGCGTGGAGGTCGGCCGGGGCCCCGGCGCGCAGCAGGTCGGACCCGTTCGGGCGTTCGCCGAGCACGTCGAGCCCGGTCACCGCAGCGCCGTCGGCCGTGACCGAGTCGACCTCGACGCTGAAGTCGGGCGTCGAGCTGCTCGGGTCGACGAGCTCGGCGGGGGCCCGCGCGAACACGCCGAGCAGGGTGAGGGGGTACTCCATGCCCTGCCCGCCGCTGGGCAGCTCGAGGCTCAGGTCGGACGGGCGCACACCCAGCTCGCCGAGGGGCAGGGTGTGCACCAGCCCACGCCCGTCGCGCAGCAGCACCGACGCCGGGAGGGTGAAGTCGTCGGCCACCGTGAACGCGGTGCCGAGGTGACCTCGCACCGTGAGCCGGGTCGGCTCGCCGGGCAGGGGCACGCCCTCGGCCAGGCGGCGCCCGTCAGCGAGCCGGCCGAGCAGGCTCGGCCAGGTCGACCCGGCGAGCAGGTCCTGGCGCGGGTCGACGACCGTGGCCGCGGTGCCGGCGTCGAGGGCCAGGGCCGTGACCCCGGTGAGCGGCCCGATGTCGACCACGTCACGGGCCACCGGCACGACCCGGTCAGCACCTCCGGCGGCCCGCGCCAGCACCGGCCCGGCGGTGCCGGGCACGCCGCCGGCACCCGGCCCCACGACGACCTGAACCGGCGCACCCGTCTCGAACGCCGACTGGTCCTCGACGGCGCGGTCGGCGGTCGCGGAGTGGGAGAGGGCGAGGGTGCCCATCGCGACCGCGAGCAGGACGAGCAGCACGGTGCCCACCTGGCCGGCCAACCGACGCGACAGCTGCCACCCGCCCCAGGCCGGCTCGAGGCCGCGCGCCTCGCCCGTGACGCGGGCGACCTGGCGGGTCAACACGGGCAGCAGCCGCAGGCACAGCACCGACAGGCCGGCGATGACGACGGCCGGGGCGGCGGTGGTCAGCGGGTCGACCGTCGTCGAGCCGGCCGCGTCGTACCGGCGCAGCTGCACGACCGCGAGCACCCCGAGGCCGATGAGCAGCAGGTCGAGCCCCGACCCGGTGAGCAGGCGCACGACCCGGCCCGACTGGCGCGAGCCGGCGCCGTCACGCACCCGGCCGACCCGCAGCGTCGTCGTGACGATGACGACGGTCGCGAGCACGGCCATCGGCCCGACGGCCCACCACAGGGGGGCGGAGGTCAGCGCGGCGAGCACCCCGTCGCCACCGAGGTCGAGGCCCGCCGAGCGCGCCACGGCCGCCGACAGCAGGGGCGCGAGCACCACGGCACCGACGGCGCCGAGCAGCACGACGAGCAGGGCGTCGGCCAGGGCGAGCCCCGCCAGCTGGCGGGTGGACGCACCACGGGTGCGCATCAGCCGGGTCTCGCTGTCGCGCAGCGACGCCAGCAGGGCGGCGGCGACGACGAGGGATGCCGTGCCGAGCACGACGAGAAGCACGGTGGGGGTGAGCAGCGAGACCCGCACGCGCTCGCTCACCAGGGCCGACGCGTCGAGCAGGTCGGGCAGGCCCGAGCTGACCCGGGCGTCGCGCAGGGGTGGGCCGCCGGCGGCGCCGTCCGGGTCCGCGGAGCCGTCGGGGCGGATGCCGGCCGTGTGCCGCAGCGCGTCGATGACCTGCTCGACGTCGGCCCGCACCCCGGGGAGGTCGTTCGCGGTGACGTCGCCACTGCTCGGCAGCCACCGCCAGGTCGCGGTCGACGACCCTGCGAACGGGCGGTCGAATGACCCCTCGGCGGCCACGAACGGGCCGTAGGTCGTGAAGTCGGAGCGGGCGACCCCGGCCAGGCCCAACGGGTCGTCGATCCACCGGCCGTCGTCGACCCCGGTCGGCTCGTAGGTGCCCGTGACGACGACCGGCAGCGGCTTCGCGTCGGCGACCAGGTCGGTCAGCGACAGGCGCGAGCCGACGCTGACGCCCAGCGCCTGTGCGGCTACCACCGGTAGGGCCACCTCGAGCGGGGCGCCCCCGGGCCCGACGGCGTGGCCGGGCGAAGCCGGCCACGCGCCGGCCGTGAGCCGGGCCCGACCCTTGAGGTCGGCGAGGTCGGCGAGCACGGCCCGGTCGGTCTCGGAGCGGCCCTCGATCCCCCGCGAGGTGACCGTCGACGTACGGGTCACGACGGCATCCGGCCCGCCCTGCGCCAGCGCGGCCCGCACCCGCCGGTCGACGTCGGCGAGCTCCCCCGGCCGCACCCCGGCCGTGAGCGCCACCGAGCGCTGCTCGCCCGGGACGGCGAGGGTGGTGCGCACGCTGGCGTCGGCGATGGCCGACGAGAGCAGCTGAAGGGTGGCGACGACGACCATCGACATCAGCACCGACGTCGCGACGGCCACGAGGGCCACAGGGTGGGTGAGCAGGCGCCGTCGCAGCAGGGTGCCCACGCCCACGCTGCCCTCCTCGACGTCCCTGACCGACCGACCGGGCCACCCTAGCCAGCCCGTCTGCGCAGGTGGGGCCCCCTAACCGGATGTGCCCCGATCGTGACCGAGCGCCGCGTCAGCCGACGCGGAGCACGGCCACGGACGCCGCCGGCACCCGGACCGCACCCTCTCGCGGCTCGGTGCCCACGTCATCCCAGGCGAGGAGCACGTCGGCCACGGCGCCGCCCAGCGGGACGTCCTGCGCCACGTCCGCGAGGTTGACGGCCACGGCGTAGGCGGCGCGCCCATCCGGGGCGTGGGTCATCACGAGCCACCTGGCGTCCTCGTCGTGGGCCACCGAGACGTCGGCGAAGCGGGTGGGGCGGCTGCCGAGCAGGCCGCGGCGCAGGCTGGTGCACGCGGCGTACCACTGCAGCATCCGACCGTGGTGGCCACCGGCGGCCTCGGCCCAGTCGAGCACCGACGCGTCGCGGGTGGCGGGGTCCTGCGGGTCGGGCACGGCGTCCTCCGACCAACCGTGCGCACCGAACTCGGCCCGCCGCCCGCGGCGGACGACGTCGGCGAGCACCTCGTCGTCGAAGCTGGTGAAGAACTGCCAGGGCGTAGACGCCGCCCACTCCTCACCCATGAAGATCATCGGGGTGGTCGGGCCGAGCAGGTAGAGCGCCGCCCCGGCGGCCTGCACGCCCGGGGTGAGGGCGCCGGAGACGCGGTCGCCGGCCATCCGGTTACCGACCTGGTCGTGGGTCTGCAGGTAGCCGAGCAGCCGTCGGGCGTCGAGGCGGTCGACGTCGACGGGGCTGCCCCAGGGCCGGCCCCGGAAGGTCGACATGGTGCCGTCGTGCAGGAACCCGCGGGTCAGCACCTTGGCGAGCACGCCGAGCGGGCCGGCCTCGTCGCGGGCTCCGCCACCCGCGAAGTCGGCGTAGTACCCGTGCGCCTCGCCGGTCAGGGCCACGTGCAACGCGTGGTGCACGTCGTCGTCCCACTGGGCCGTCATCCCCCGGCCGCCGTCGGACGTCGGAGTCACCATCATCGTGTCGTTGAGGTCGCTCTCGGCCACGAGGTCGAGCGGCCGCCCGAGCGTCGTGGCCAGCGCGGCCACGGCGTCGGAGAGCTCGGCGAGGTAGTGCGGCTGCGAGTCGTCCTTGAGCTCGTGCACGGCATCGAGCCGCAGCACGTCGACGTGGAAGTCGCGGAACCAGCGCAGCGTGCTCTCGACGAGGAACTGCCGCACCGGCCCGCAGCCCTCGTGGTCGAGGTTGACGGCCGGCCCCCACGGCGTGGTGTGGGCCTCGGTGAAGTACGGGCCGAAGCGGGCGAGGTAGTTGCCGCTGGCGCCGAAGTGGTTGTGCACCACGTCGAGGGCGACGCCCAGGCCGCGGGCGTGGCAGGCGTCGACGAAGCGCTGGAGGGCGGCCGGGCCGCCGTAACCGTCGTGCACCGCCCAGAGGTCGACGCCGTCGTACCCCCAGTTCCAGCGCCCCGGGAAGGCGACGACCGGCATCAGCTCGACGACGTCGACGCCGAGGTCGACGAGGTGGTCGAGGCGGGTGAGAGCGGCGTCGAGGGTGCCCTCCGGGGTGAACGTGCCGACGTGCAGCTCGTAGACGACCGACCCGAGCACGCCTGCGCCGGAACGCGGCCCGCGCCAGCCGTCATCGGTCCAGGAGAAGGCGGCGGCGTCGAAGGTGCGGCTGGGGCCGTGCACGCCGTGCGGCTGCCAGGCGCTGCGCGGGTCGGGCAGCGCCGGCTCGGCACCGTCGAGCACGAAGGCGTAGTCGATGGCGACCGGCCCGGATGCCGTGCCGTCGCCCGCCGCGTCGGTGCTCGGCTCCCAGCGCCA
Source organism: Ornithinibacter sp. (assembly GCA_035702525.1). Taxonomy (GTDB): domain Bacteria; phylum Actinomycetota; class Actinomycetes; order Actinomycetales; family Dermatophilaceae; genus Fodinibacter. The sequence goes on from DASSQL010000185.1 coordinate 9,391, forward strand.
CCAGCCGTCGCCGGTCGGCGTCATCGGATCGCGTCGCGGCTGGGACGGGGCGACCGCTGCCCACTCGATCTCGACCTGCTCCGCCAGTGGGGCCCAGACCTCGATGGGCGCCGTCACGGCTGCCTCACCAGCAGGGCCACGGGTCGGTGGGCCAGCAGGTCGGCGAGGAGCACCCCCGCGCCGTCGTAGACCGCCTCGTCGTCGGAGAGCACGTCGTGCCAGGTGCCGGCCGGCAGTGACACGGTCGCGTCGCCGAAGCCCCCGGCCTCGGCCAGCAGCCCGGCGGCGCGGGTGGCCACCGTCACCACCCGCGGCCCGTCGTCGTCGCCGCGCGCGAAGGCCAGCGCGTGATCGCTCGTGGTGGGCAGCCCGGCATACGTCGTGCCCTCCCCCACGAACACCCCGGACAGGTCGCGGCGCACGCCCAGGGTGCGAGCGGTCACCCGCAGCTTCTCGTCGTCGAGGTCGAAGGCCGGCTCGTCGGCCAGCACGCGGTCGAGCCGCTCGCCGCGGTCGGTCCAGTCGACCGGGCGGCGGTTGTCGGGGTCGACGAGGGAGAGCATGACGATCTCGCACCCCTGGTAGACGTCGGGCACGCCCGGCATGGTCAGCTGGATCAGCTTCTGCGACAACACGTTCGCGCGCACCGACGGCTCATGGGCGGTGGTCCACTCGTCGAGGTGGCGCTACACGGCCGGGTCGCGGAACAGGGCCTTGGCGTAGGCGACGACCTCGCCCTCGTAGGCGGCGTCACCGTCGACCCACGCGGTGTGCACCTTGGCCTCGCGCACCGCCTTGAGCAGGTACTCCTCGAGCCGGGCGCCGGTGATCGGCCAGGTGCCGACCAGGGTCTGCCAGACGAGGTACTCGGTGGGCCCGTCGACCAGCGGGGTGCGGTGCGCGCCCGCCAGCTCGCGGGCGGCCGCGAGCCAGGTCTCCCAGCCCTCGCCGTCCTCGGCGAGCACCATCAGCCGGGCCCGCACGTCCTCGGACCGCTTGGTGTCGTGGGTCGTGAGCGTGGTCATCGAGGTCGGCCAGCTGGTGACCAGCGCCTGGCACCAGTCGTGGAACTCGTCGGCCGCGATCGACAGGTGGTCGGGGTGGCCCCCCACCTCGTTGGCCCCGGCGAGCCGGAACCACCGGTAGTAGGCGGTGTCCTCGATGCCCTTGGCCATCACCGGCCCGCAGGTCTGCTGGAAGCGCACCCGGAAGTCGTCGGCCACCGGGCCGCTGTCGACCACGGCCTGCGGCAGGGACCCGCCGAGGACGAGCCGGACCACGACCGCAAGGGCGTCGTGGTCACTCGGTGCGAGCAGCCCCCGGGCCCGTTCGGCGGCGTGCTCGATCACCGCGGCCTGCTCGGGATCGACACCCCGCCCTGGCACCACGTACGCGCGGTAGCGGTCCATCGCGATGAGCAAGGCCTCGAGCGCGCGGCGCAGGGCACCGAGGTCCTCCCCCGGGAGCACGCGGCGCACCAGACGCATCAGCCGGTCGACCTCGGCCGCCTGCACGTCGTCGACGACGAGCCGCTTGGCCTCGGCGACCACGTCGTCGAGCGAAACCCGGTCGGGCGCGGCATCCGACCACAACCGGTCCAGCACCTCGGCGCCGGCCGAGGAGGTGAGCACCTGCTGCACGCGCAGCAGCGCGTCGTACCCGGTGGTGCCGGAGCAGCGCCAGTCGTCGGGCAGCCGCTCGTCGCCCTCGAGGATCTTCTCGACCACGACCCAGGCGTCGCCGGTGGCATCGGCCAGGCGCTCGAGGTAGCCGCCGGGGTCGGCCAGACCGTCGGGGTGGTCGATCCGGAAGCCGTCGACCTCACCGTGGCCGTGCAGCGCGAGCAGCAGCGCGTGGGTGGCCATGAACACGACGGGGTCCTCGACCCGTACCGCGACCAGCGAGGTGACGTCGAAGAAGCGCCGGTAGTTCAGCGCCTCGCCCGCCTCGCGCCAGCTGGACAGCCGGTAGGCCTGCGCGTCGACGAGCTCGCGCAGCGGCAGGGTCTCGGTGCCGGGCGCGACCGGGAACTCGTCGCCGTAGTGGCGCAGCACCCACTCGTGGCCGGTCGGGCCCCCGTCGTCGGCCAGGGTCACGTCGCCGCGCTCGAGGGCCTGCTCGACGGTGCCGCCGAGCACCGGCATCAGGATGCGCTCGCCCTCGGCGACCCAGTCGACGTCGAACCACCCGGCGTACGGGGAGCGGCGACCGTCGCGCAGCAGCGACCAGAACGGCGCGTTGAGGTGGGTCGGCTCGGGCACCGTCATGTGGTTGGGCACGACGTCGACGATGATGCCGAGCCCCGCCTCGCGGCAGGCGGTGACGAGCCGCTGGAAGGCCTCGCGGCCGCCGGCCTCCTCCGAGATGCGGGTGTGGTCGAGCACGTCGTAGCCGTGCACCGAGCCCGGCGCGGCCTGCAGCACCGGAGACAGGTAGAGGTGCGAGACCCCGAGCGCCGCGAGGTAGCCGGTGTGCTCGGCCGCCGCGTCGAACCCGAACCCCGCGTGGACCTGCAGGCGATAGGTCGCCGTGGGGACCGCGCGGCCGGGGTCGGGTCGGTGGGCGGTGGCCATCGTCACGACCGGTGGGTCGTGGCGGCTCCGGAGGGCTGGGGCGCCACCTCGCGCGGGCTGCGCAGGACGATCAGCGAGCGGGGCTGGACACTCAGCTTGCTGCCGGCCTCGTGCCACTCGGTGTCGACGACGTCGGCGCCGGTGTCGATCTCGGCGACCCAGCGCTCACCCCACTCCTTCTCCGGGAGGATGAAGGCGTCCTCCTCGTGGTCGGCGTTGAAGATGACGAGGAAGTCGTCGTCGAGCACGCGGCGGCCGCGCGAGTCGGGGGTGGGGATGGCCTGGCCGTTGAGGAAGACCATCACGGTCTTGGCCTCGCCGTCGGACCAGGCCGACTCACCCATCGGCTCACCGGAGGGCTGGAACCAGGCGATGTCGCCCAGCTCGGACTGGCCGCCGTGGTCGGCGCTGCCGGCGAAGAAGCGTCGACGACGGAACACGGCGTGCTCGCGGCGCAGCGTGGAGACCGCGGCGGTGAAGGCGTAGAGGCGCTTCTCGTCGTCGTCGAGGTCCCAGTCGACCCACGCCAGCTCGTTGTCCTGGCAGTAGACGTTGTTGTTGCCCTGCTGGGTGCGCCCGATCTCGTCGCCGTGGGCGATCATCGGCACGCCCTGGCTGAGCAGCAGGGTGGTGAGGAAGTTGCGCTGCTGGCGCAGCCGGAGGGCGTTGACCTCGGGGTCGTCGGTCGGGCCCTCCTCGCCGCAGTTCCACGAGCGGTTGTGGCTCTCGCCGTCGCGGCCGTCCTCGCCGTTGGCCTCGTTGTGCTTGTCGTTGTACGACACCAGGTCGCGCAGCGTGAAGCCGTCGTGCGCGGTGACGAAGTTGATCGACGCGAACGGCTTGCGGCTGCTGTGCTCGTAGAGGTCGCTCGAGCCGGTGAGGCGGGACGCGAACTCGCCCAGGGTGCTCGGCTCGCCGCGCCAGAAGTCGCGCACGGTGTCGCGGTACTTGCCGTTCCACTCGGTCCACAGCGGCGGGAAGTTGCCGACCTGGTAGCCGCCGTCGCCGACGTCCCAGGGCTCGGCGATCAGCTTGACCTGCGAGATGACCGGGTCCTGCTGGATCAGGTCGAAGAACGCCGACAGCTTGTCGACCTCGTGGAACTGGCGGGCCAGGGTGGCCGCGAGGTCGAACCGGAAGCCGTCGACGTGCATCTCGGTGACCCAGTAGCGCAACGAGTCCATGATCAGCTGGAGCACGTGCGGGTGGCGCATGAGGAGGCTGTTCCCCGTGCCCGTCGTGTCGTAGTAGTGGCCCTTGTTGTCGTCGACCAGCCGGTAGTAGGCGGCGTTGTCGATGCCCTTGAAGCACAGCGTGGGGCCGAACTCGTTGCCCTCGGCGGTGTGGTTGTAGACGACGTCGAGGATGACCTCGATGTTGGCCTCGTGCAGGGCCTTGACCATCGCCTTGAACTCGGTGACCTGCTCGCCGCGGCGGCCACGCGAGTAGCCGTTGTGCGGGGCGAGGAAGCCGATGGTGTTGTAGCCCCAGTAGTTCGACAGGCCGCGGTCCTGCAGCGAGGTGTCCTGCACGAACTGGTGCACCGGCATCAGCTCGATGGCGGTGATGCCGAGGTTGGTGAGGTGGTCGATGATCGCCGGGTGCGCCATGGCGGCGTAGGTGCCGCGGATCTCCTCGGGCACCTCGGGGTGGGTCATCGTCATGCCCTTGACGTGCGCCTCGTAGATGACCGTCTCGTGGTACTCGTGGCGCGGCGGGCGGTCGTGCCCCCAGTCGAAGTACGGGTTGATGACGACCGACAGCATCGTCTTGCCGAGGTTGTCGTCGGTGTTGCGCTTCTTGGGGTTCTTGAAGTCGTACGAGAACAGCGCCTGGTCGTTCGTGACCTGGCCCTCGATCGCCTTGGCGTACGGGTCGAGCAGCAGCTTGCTGGGGTCGCAGCGGTGGCCGTTGTCGGGGTCGTAGGGCCCGTGCACGCGGAAGCCGTACCGCTGTCCGGGCTGCAGGCTCGGGATGTAGGTGTGCCAGACGAAGCCGTCGACCTCGGGTAGGTCGAGGCGCGTCTCGGTGCCGTCGTCGTCGATGAGGCACAGCTCGACCCGCTCGGCCACCTCGCTGAACAGGGCGAAGTTGACGCCACTGCCGTCGTAGGTGGCGCCGAGGGGGTATGCCGTTCCGGGCCAGGTCTCCACTGGTTGCCTTCCGTGTGTGGTCAGGGACCAGCGACGGTGCTGGGCCGCGGACGGCCCGTCGGGCCCTCCGCAGTGCATGCAACCTACCCTCGCGCGGCGAAGTCATGAAAATGCGGGACAAGGCCGACCTCGGCCTTCGACAGCCCGCTCGGTAGGGTCGCAAGGTCGCCACCACGTCGGGCGGCGCCACCCAGAACCGGAGGATCCGCATGTCCACCCAGCGCGTCGCCATCGTCACCGGAGCAGCCCGAGGCATCGGTGCCGCCACCGCGGAACGGCTCGGCCGTGACGGTTTCGCCGTCGGGGTGCTCGACCTCGACGAGGCGTCCTGCGAGGCCGTCGCCGCGCGGATCCGCGACGCCGGCGGGCGGGCGGTCGGCGTGGGCGTCGACGTCACGGATGCCGCGCAGGTCGAGGCCGGCGTGGCCCGGGTGGCCGACGAGCTCGGCCCGCCGGTGGTGCTGGTCAACAACGCGGGCATCATCCGCGACAACCTGATCTTCAAGATGACCGAGGCCGACTGGGACGCCGTGATGAACGTGCACCTCAAGGGCGCCTTCCTGATGACCAAGGCCTGCCAGGCGCACATGACGGCCGAGAAGTACGGCCGCATCGTCAACCTGTCGTCGTCCTCCGCTCAGGGCAACCGCGGCCAGGCCAACTACGCCGCCGCCAAGGCCGGCCTGCAGGGCTTCACCAAGACCCTCGCCATCGAGCTCGGGAAGTTCGGGGTGACCGCGAACGCCGTGGCGCCGGGCTTCATCCAGACCGACATGACCCGGGCGACCGCCGAGCGGATCGGCGTGCCGTTCGACGACTTCATCGCCCACACGGCCCAGCAGATCCCGGTCGCCCGGATCGGCCAGCCGGAAGACATCGCGGCCACCATCGCCTTCCTGGTCTCCGAGGAGGCCGGCTTCGTCTCGGGCCAGGTCATCTACGTGGCCGGCGGCCCGCTTGACTGACACCGCGGCGCCGGACGGTGGGTGGGCCGAGGCGCCACGCCCGCCGCTCACGGTCGTGCTCACCGAGGCGCAGGTCGGGGCGCTGACCTCCGAGGGGGTCCGGGCCACCGAGCACCGGCCCCTCGTCGCGCGGCTCGTCGTGGCCGTGGGCCTCGGGGTGCTGATCGCCGTGACGTTCGCGCCTTCCGCGGGCGTCCTCACCGCCGTGGCGCTCATCGCCCTGGCCGTCGGCCTCTTCGTGGTCCGACGCCGGATGATCGAGGGGTCGATCGCGCCCGGCTCGGCGCGCACGACCGGCTACGACCGGCAGGGGTCCTTCGTGCTCGCCGGCACCGAGCTCGTCGTGCTGGCGCGTGGCTCCGTGGCCGGCGTGGAACGGCGGCCGGCGGGCGTGGCCGTCCTCCGGCGTCGAGCCCGTCGCACGGGACCCGTGGTCCTGCTCGACGAGCTCGTCACCCCGGCCGACGAGACGGTGCTGACCACGGTCGTCCCGGTCCCCGACTGACCCACGCCCGGTCCGGGGCGTCGGTACGCTCGCGGCATGCTCCCCCGTCGACCTGCCGCGCGGTGGTTCGCCGGCGTGCTCGCGGCCGTGGCGGTGGTGCACCTCGGGGCCCAGCTGGCCGGGGGCGGTCCCGTCGCCGACGCCACCCAGGTGCTGCTCATGCCACTGCTCGCCGGCGTGCTCTGGTGCGAGACCTCGGCGCCACGCGGCCGGCTGGTCACCCTCGTGCTCGTCGCGCTCGGCCTGTGGTGGCTGGGCGACACCGCCCCCAAGCTGACCAGCGGCGACACCTCGTTCCTCGTGATGATCGCCTTCTTCCTGCTCGCGCAGATCGCCTACATCGCCGCTTTCCTGCCCTTCCGCGGCGGCAGCGTGCTCCACGTCCACCGGGTGTGGCTGGTGGCCTACGTCGCCGCGGTCGCTGCGCTGGTCCTCGCCTGCGCCCCGGGCGCGGGAGCCCTGCTGGCGCCCGTGCTCGTCTACGGCGCGTGCCTGGGCACGATGGCCGTGCTGTCGACAGGGGTCAACCGCCTCACCGCGGTGGGCGGGGCGCTCTTCCTGGTCTCCGACGGGCTGATCGCCCTCGACTCCTTCGTCGACGGGTTCGGCCTGCCCGCCCAGGGGTTCGTCGTGATGGCCACCTACCTCGCGGCGCAGGCCCTCATCGTCGCCGGCGTCCTGCTCGAGCAGCCGGGTGCGTCACCCAGCCCCCGGCAGACGGATGCCGTCCGCGCTCGGTGAGCGGGACGGCATCCGTGAGGCGGTGCTGGGGTCTCAGAGGCCGAGATCGCGGCCGATGAGCTCCTTCATGATCTCGTTGGAGCCGGCCCAGATCTTGGTGACCCGGGCGTCGCGCCAGGCGCGGGCCACCCGGTACTCGTTCATGAAGCCGTAGCCACCGTGCAGCTGGACGCACTCGTCGAGCACGTCGTTCTGCACCTGGGCGCTCCACCACTTGGCCTTGGCGGCGTCGACCGCCGAGAGCCGGCCCTCGGCGTGCGCCTCGATGCAGTCGTCGACGTAGGCCTCGGCGACCTCGATGGAGGTGACCAGCTCGGCGATCTTGAACTTGTTGTGCTGGAACGAGCCGATCGACTGGCCGAACGCCTTGCGCTCCTTGGCGTACTCGATGGTCTCGAGCAGGATCTGCTTGGCGTGCGCGACGTTGGCGCAGGCGGCGCCGACGCGCTCCTGGGGCAGGCGCTGCATCATCGCGATGAAGCCCATGCCCTCGTCGCCGATCCGGTTGGAGTCGGGCACGCGGACGTCCTGGAAGAACAGCTCGGCGGTGTCGCTCTCCTCCTGGCCGACCTTGTCGAGCTTGCGGCCGCGGGTGAAGCCCTCCATGCCGTCCTCGACCATGAACAAGGTGATGCCCTTGGCGCCCTTGCTCGGGTCGGTGCGGGTGGCCACGATGACCAGGTCGGCCTGGTAGCCGTTGGTGATGAAGGTCTTGCTGCCGTTGAGCACCCACGCGTCGCCGTCGCGCACCGCGGTGGTCTTCAGCGCGGCGAGGTCGGAGCCGCCGCCCGGCTCGGTCATCGCGATGGCGCAGATCTTCTCGCCGGCGGCCATCGCGGGCAGCCAGCGCTCCTTCTGCTCCTGGGTGCCGAGGTCCACGATGTAGGGCGGGCAGACGTCGCTGTGGATGCCGAAGCACGAGCCCACTGCCGCGTTGAAGCCGTTGAGCACCTCGGCCGCGATCGCGTTGAACCGGTAGTCGTCGGCGCCCATGCCGCCGAACTCCTCGGGGATGTCGAGGCCGAACAGGCCCTGCGAGCCGGCCTCCTTCCAGATGTCGCGGTCGATCGCCTTGACCTCGAGCATCTGCTCGGCGCGCGGCTTGAGGGTGCGCTCGACGAACTCCTTGACGGAGGCGCGGAAGTCCTCGTGCTCGGGACCGTAGATGTTGCGGGGCATGGGACTCCTCCGGGACGGGCCGTGGTGGCGTGCTGCGGGCGGCTCGGGATGGCGCGCCGCGTTGACTAAGCGCTTGCTTAGTCTCGCGGCGGTACGGCATGCTGTCAACCGTGCCGAGCCCCACACCGCTGAGCGAGACGGCGGTGCTCGCTGCCCTCGCGCCCGACGGCGGACGCTCCGAGGCCATCGGCGACGTCACCGACACGGCGGTGCGGATCATGCTCGCCGCGGCCGACGCCTTCGCCGACAAGGGCTTCCACGCGACGACCACCCGCGACATCGCGTCGCGGGCCGGCCTGTCCCCCGCCGGGGTCTACGTGCACTTCGCCTCCAAGGAGGTGCTGCTGTTCGAGCTGAGCCGTCGCGGCCACGCCCGCGCCCGTGACCTGCTCGTGGCCGCCGCCGACCAGGCCGCCACCCCCACCGAGGCGCTGCGGGCGATCATCGGTGGCTTCTCGCGCTGGCACGCCGAGCACTACGAGCTGGGCCGGATCGTGCAGTTCGAGTTCCGCCACCTCAGCCCCGAGCACCGCGAGGCCGTGCTCGGGCTGCGCAAGGAGATCGACGGCGTCGTGGCCGGCGTGCTGCGCGACGGCGTCGCCACCGGCGAGTTCGAGGTCGACGACGTGCCGGTGACCGCGCTCGCCCTGCTCTCGATGGCCATCGACGTCGCCCGCTGGTACGCCCCCGACGTGCGGCGCACCCCTGCCGCCATCGAGACGTCCTACGGCGACCTCGCCGTGCGGCTCGTGCGCGCCTGAGCCGGTCGGCTCGACCTCGGTCAGATCGCCGACGGCACCCGTTCGGCCCCTCCCGAACGCCGGATCCCGGCACACCCCCGCTGTTACGCTGGTTCGGCCCCGGCGACCACACCGGCCGCGGGGCGCCCACCCGGGTCGAGCCGCAGCCACGAGGAGCCGATGGACGCCACGACCGGCGTGCGTGGACGGCAGGACCGACCCGACGACGCACCCCCGCCCACGACGGATGCCGTCGCGCCCGCCGACGAGGCGCCCGCGGCTCCCGTCGTCCCCGACCTCGGTGCCGAGCCGACCCGGTTCGCGGACTTCGTCCTCGGTGCCGTCGCGCTCTTCGCCGTGCCCATCCCCCGTGCGCCCGGCGGCTTCCTCGTCGGGCAGGTCGCCCTCGCGGGCCTGATCGCGCTGAGCATCACCCGCCGGCCGAGCCGTTCGCTCGCCGGCCTGAAGTGGCTCCCGTGGGCCGCCGTGGCGATGCTCGGCTACCTGGTGCTGATCTCGATCAGCGGCCCCGACCTCTCGCTGTTCGGCTGGCCCAAGCGCGCCCTGCGGCTCGCCCTGGTGCTCACCGCGCTCCTGGTCGTGGTCACCGGCCGCATCCACTACCCCTCCGTCGTCCGCGGCATGGCGGTGGGCCTGCTCGGCAACGCGGTGCTCTTCTACGCCGGGGTCGCGCCGGCCCCCTACGGCCGCCTGCTGTCGGGGTTCCTGCTCGACAAGAACCAGGCCGGCCTCGCCTACACCGTGGTCGGCGTCCTGCTGCTGGGGCTGACGAGCGACCGGCGGCGCCAGGTCGCGGTCGTGATCGCGACCAGTGGCCTGGTGTGGGCCACCGGGTCACGGACGTCGATGGCCGCGCTCGCCTGCGCCCTGGTCTGGTTCGCCCTGCGCCCACGGATGAACGTCGCCTGGCGCCTGGTCCTCGCGTCAGGTCTCGCGGTGGCCCTGCCGTTCGTGCAGGAGAAGTACGGCCAGGCCGGCGAGTTCGCCGACCGGGTCGGCACCGACTGGTTCCGTGCGCGGATCGACGCCGCCTCCTCGGCGAAGCTCGACCAGGCGCCCTGGCAGGGCCAGGGCCTGGGCGAGGCCTGGGTGAACCTCCCTGACGGCGCGACCTACTTCTTCCACAACTCCTACTGGGCGCTCCTGATCGAGGGCGGGTGGGTCTACCTGCTCGCGGTGCTCGTGCTGACCGTCTGGTTCTGCATGCGCCCACTGCGTGCGGGCCCGCCACCGTCGCTGGTCGCCCGCAGCGGTGAGGCCGCGAACCTGGCCGTGCTCATCTGTGCGCTGCGCCTCGGCGAGGTGTTCGGGGCCACCACCGCCTCGATCGCCATCGCGGCAGGGCTGATCGGGTACCTCCAGGCGGAGTCGCTCCGGTCGGCCGACCGCGGCGTCGCTACAGTGACCCGGTGAACAACGCCGAAGGACACGGGGGGTCCGCGTCCATCGCGATCCCCGACTACTGGTGGTACGTCGCCCGGGCCGACCTCCTCGAGGTCGCCCTGCGCTCGCACGTGGAGGGGGCCGGGCTGGCCCTCGACCTCGGCAGCGCCGACGGGCCGAGCGC